>JAXDHC010000275.1:0-8749 GCA_034664705.1 Solirubrobacteraceae bacterium | reverse complement strand
TCTGACGGGTCCTCCTGATCGGGGTCCTGCACGCGGGGGAATCGAAGTTCGGCGTGCGAGGCTACGTCAGCGGCAGGGGCTTCACTTTAGCCATGCGTCGAAGAATCCTCGGCGCGGGTTCGCCCTGTTGGACCAGTGGGTCAACCGCCCTCGACCGCCGGGCGAAAGGGTGCGCCGGATCTTTGGACACAGGGCGTTAGACCGCCTGGAGAGGGCGGCCCAGACTTCGAGGCGCACTCAATCCAGGAGGACACATGCGTCGTTGCATGCTGGTCCGCGGGCTCGTTCTGAGCCTGCTGGCTGCGCTTTTCATCCCGTCCGCGGCCATGGCCCAGGACGGCCCGACAGTCAAGACACTCGCCGACGAGCTGAACACGACGTGGATCATCGTGGCGGGTGTACTCGTCATGTTCATGCAGGCCGGCTTCCTGTTCCTCGAGCTCGGCTTCACCCGCGGCAAGAACGTGGGCACGATGGTCGCCAAGATCCTCGTGAACTTCTCGGTCTCGTCCATCGTCTGGTGGATGTGCGGCTTCGCGCTCGCCTTCGGCGGCGCGGCCAAGCTCGTCGGTGATTCCGGGTTCTTCCTCGGCTTCGACGACACCATCTCGGGGGGCCTGATCGCGGGCCCGCTCGGCGGCAACGGCGCGGCGTTCTTCTTCTTCCAGTTCGTCTTCTGCGCCGTCTCGCTCGCGATCGTGTGGGGCTCCACGCTCGAGCGGATCAAGTTCATCGCCTACCCGATCTACGCGATCGTGTTCTCGGCGCTGATCTACCCGCTGATCGCCCACTGGATCTTCGGTGGCGGCATCCTGTCCACGGTCGGCAACGGCGTGCAGGACTTCGCCGGCTCGACGGTGGTCCACCTCACCGGCGCGACCGGCGCGCTGGCCGCCGTGCTGCTCCTCGGCCCGCGCCGGGGCAAGTACGGCCCCGACGGGAAGCCCCGCGCCATCCCCGGGCACTCGATGCCGCTGTTCGGCCTCGGCGTGCTCATCCTGTGGCTCGGCTGGTTCGGCTTCAACCCGGGCTCGACCCTGGGCACGAGCGGCGGCCGCTTCGCCGAGGTCGTCGTGGTGACGAACCTCGCCGCCGCGGCGGGCGTCATCGGCGCCGCGCTCACCGTGTGGTTCAAGACGCGCAAGCTCGACGTGGGCATGTGCGGCAACGGCGCGATCGCCGCGCTCGTCGCCATCACCGCGCCGTCCGGCTACGTCGAGTTCTGGGCCGCGCCGCTCATCGGACTGATCGCCGGTGTGATCGTCGTCGTCGGCGTGTACGCCATCGACAAGATCATCGACGACCCGGTCGGCGTGCTGTCGGCGCATGGCCTGGCCGGCATCTGGGGCACCCTGGCCTGCGGCATCTTCACCTCGCCACGCCTGGCCGACTTCAACGGCATCGGCGACCCCGGCCTCGTCTACAGCGGCTCGTTCAAGCAGCTGGGGGTGCAGGCGGTGGGCATCGGACTCGCGTTCGTGACGGTCTTCGTCCTCTCCTACGCGACGTTCTGGGCGATCAAGAAGACGGTCGGCCTGCGCGTCAGCGAGGCTGACGAGGACGCCGGCCTCGACATCTCCGAGCACGGCATGTACGGCTACCCCGAGCAGTTCATCCCGGCCCCCGAGCTCGTGGGCTACGGTGCGGCTCCGGCCCCCGGCCACGTCGGTGGCGGGCACGGCCGTCCGATGCCAGCAACGACGGAGGTGACCGCATGAAGAAGGTGGAGGCGTACATCCGCCACGAGTCGTTCGAGCCGATCCGCATGGAGCTCCTGAGCCTGGGCTTCCCGTCCCTGACCATCAGCGAGGTCAAGGGATCCGGACGCCAGAAGGGCATCACGGAGCGCTACCGCGGCGCGGAGCTGACCAACTACCTGCGCCCGAAGGTCAAGCTGGAGTGCGTGGTTGCCGACCGCGACGTGCCGACGATCGTCGACACGATCCTCAAGCACGCGCGCACCGGTGCGGTCGGCGACGGCAAGGTGTTCGTCCTGCCCGTCGAGGAGGCCTACCGCGTCCGCACCGGCGAGGCCGGCGAAGAGGTGCTGCAGGCGCACCCCGACACGGCTGCGGTCACCTGAGGGGCGTGACGGTGAGCCAGGAGCCCGCCGCCGCGCGCCGCGACGAGGCCCGTCCCCCTGGTGGGACCGGTTCCGGACCGGCCGGGGCGGGCGGGCTCGTGGCGGCGCTGCGCGCCGTCCATCTGGAGATGCTCGACGCCGTCCTCGGCGGCGACGGGCTTCCCCGGGTGGCGGCGCTGGCCGCCGACGCCGCCGGGGCGGCGGTGGCGATCGTCGTCCCGCGCCTCGGGGCGACGATCGTGACCGGCGACGCGGTCGACGACGCCATGCGCGACACGCTGCGCCGGTACGTCGCCGACCGCGTGGCGGACCGCCCGGCGCGCGTCCCCGAGGGCGTCGCCGCCGAGGCCCCGATCGGCTCCGGCGACGAGATCGTCGGCGCCGTCCTGCAGCTCGGGCCGGCGACGAAGCCCGAGGCGGCCGAGTTCCTGCACCTCGCGGCGGTGGCCTCGCTCACCGAGGTCGCCGTCGAGGAGGCCCGCGAGGAGGTGGAGGAGAACCTGCGCGGCTCGTTCCTCGAGGACCTCCGGGCGCGCCCGGAGCTCGAGGCCGACGAGGTCGTGCGCCGGGCCGCGCGCCTGGGGTGCGACCTGTCGGGCGGGGCCGTCGCGTTGTGCGCCGAGCTGACCAGCGACCGCCCCCGCCACGTGGTGGCGACGATCTCCGAGGATGCGCTGGGGGCGCTCGCCCAGCACCTCGACGGGCGCGTGTACGCGCTGCTGCCCGCGGGGGCGGACGGCGCCGACGCGGTGCTCGTCCGGGCCCGGGCGCTCGCCGAGCGCCTGCGCCGCCACGGCGTCGTGGGGGTGTCGAGCTACTACTCCGACGCCGGCGAGCTGGGCCGCGCCATCCAGGAGGCCGAGCTGGTCCTCGACGTCGTGCGCCGCTCGGGCGCGCCGATCGAGCAGGACATCGGGACGGGCACCTACCGCCTGCTGTTCCGCGTGCTGGCCTCGCATCCCGAGGAGGTCCGCTCGTTCTACGAGGACACGGTCGCGCCGGTCGTGCGGTACGACGACCAGTACCGCACCGATCTGGTGGGGACGCTCGAGGCCTACCTCGAGCACAACTGCAACATGAACGCGACGGCGGCGGCGATCTACGCCCACCGCCACACGGTGGCCTACCGCCTCGAGCGCGTCCGCGAGCTCAGCGGCCTGGACCCGGTGCTCTCCGAGGACCGCGAGCGGCTCGGGCTCGGCCTGAAGGCCTACCGGATCATCGCGCCGAGGCTGCCGCGCTAGCGGCGTTCCGGGGGGCGCGCCGTCCCGGCCCGTCGGGGGCCGGGCTCGTCGCGTGGTCGGTTCATGGCGCGGGAGACCACGGACCGGCCGCGTGACCGCGGCCGTTCAACGCAGGCCCCACACGACGAGAAGCACCGCCGCGACCACGAACGCCAGCGCGAGCATCGCCGCCGCGCGGGCCAGCCAGACGCCCAGGCCGGCGCGGCCCATGTCGCCGGCGATGATGTGGCGCGCGCCGATCTCCGCGGTGCCGGGCAGCGGCTCGACCGGCGGCTCGTCGCCGCTGCGCGAGCGGCGCGGGCGGCGGCCGAGGACACGGACGCCCTCGTGCTCGTCGCCGCCCCACTCGGCGTCGGGCTCGTCGGCCTCGTCGGGCGCGCGGCTCTCCGGGTCGGCGACGACTGTCGTCGGCGGATCGTCGCGGTCGCCGTCCTCGCCATCGCCGTCGTGGGCCGCGCGACCGTCCCCGTTGGAGGCGCTCGGCGCCGCCGACGACGGGCGCACGGGGCCGACCTCCTCGCCCTCGGGCAGCGGCAGCGCCGGCCGCGACGCCTCCTGCTCCGGGTGCGCGGTGGCGGGCGTGGGCAGGCGCGTGGTGACCGGGTCGGCGCGGGCGACCGCGGCGCGCCCGGCCACCGCCCGGTCGCGCTCGCGGCGCAGGAGCTCGATGTCGGCGCGCGCGCTCTTCAGCCCGCGGCGCAGCTCGGTGGCGTCCGCCTCGGCGACGGCGACGCGGTCGTCGGCGTGCTTGCGTGCGGCCTCGTCGCGCCGGGCGAGCTCCTCGGCGTGCTCACGGCGAAGGCGCTCGAGCGCCTCGTCGCGCGCGTTGAGCTCGGCCTCGAACTGCCCGAGGCGCGTGGCGAGCTCCTCGCGCGCATGGCGCTCGCCGCGCAGCTCGGCCTCGAGGCGCTCGCGCCCGCCGCGCTCGTCGTCGGCGCGCCCGAGCGCGGCCGAGGCGGCCGCTCGCGCCTCGTCGGCGAGCGCGCGCAGGGCGTTGGCCTCGCGCGCCAGGCGGACGTGGAGATCGCCGGCGCCGATGGCCTCCTCGTCGCGGTCCGGGCTCGGGAGGTCGACGAGCATCTCCCGGCCCACGGCGAGCGCGAACTCGCCGTGGCCGAGCATCCGCAGCGGGACCGCGAAGCTCGCCCGCCAGCGCGCGCCGTCCGGGTCGGCGGTCGCGTCGCCGCCGTCGGCGGCGCTGACCTCCAGGCGCTCATCGCGATCCTCGGCGAGCAGCTTCGGCGCGCCGAGGCGCCGGCGCGCCGGCGCGCGGAACCGTCCCTCGAGCTCGAGCACCGCCAGCTCCCCGCTCGCCGGGGTGGCGGTGAACCGCAGGACCTCGAAGGCGAGCTTGGCGCCGGCGGGGCTCATGGCCCGTCCTTGGGACGATCGACCGGGTCGAGCGCCTGCGTGCGATCGGGGTCGTCGGGCGGCTCGACGAGCGGCGGCTCGTCGCGGGCGGTCGTCGTCGGCGCGTCGGCGCCGCCGGGCGGGGGCCCGGCTCCGGGTCCGGGGCCGGCCGCGGGCCGGCGCTCGGCGCCGGCCGCGGACGCCGCCGTCGCGCCGCCGCGCCGGCGCGGGCGCCGCGCGTCGGGAGCGGGGGCGGGGGCGCCGTCGTCGCGATCGTCGGGCGCGTCGGCGGCGGCGGCCGCCTCGCGCGCCTCGCGCGCGTCGATCGCCGCCGTGCGCCGACGCCGCTCGCGCCCGCGCACGTCCACCGTGATCGAGATGCTCGCCGCCCGCAGCGCCGCGCCGGCCGCCATGAGCAGCGTCGCGCCCAGCGCCAGCCAGGCGCCCGCCTCGATGCGATCGCCGCGCGCGCTCGGCGGCGGGTCCACGAGCTGCACGGCGACGACCGCGAGGGCGCCGAAGGCGATCGCCGGGACGGCGCGGCCGAGGCCGACGTAGCGCGGGATCATGGCCACGAGGCCGGCGAGGGCGCAGGCGGCCAGGACGACGTCGGCGAGCTCGAAGACCGCCCAGGCATCGCCGCCGGGGTCGAACCAGTCGACGAAGAGGCTGATGAGCAGCAACACGGCGCCGAGGGCGACGAGTCCGGTCCCGGCATCGAATCGCTCGCGCAACGCTTTCCCTCCGGTGGATTGGGTTTCTCCGCCAGTGAAGCAGACGCGCGGCTCGGGCGGCGGCGATGGTCGGGAGCTTGCGATCGGCGCCCGCGGGATCAGCCGCCGTCGCGCACAACGGCTCCGGTCTCGGGGTCCACGCGCGACGCCGACGGACGCCCGGAGACGCGCACGGTGAGCTCGCGCGCGGGGGCGCCGCCACCGGCGGTGACCGCCTTCGCGCGGCCCGCGAGGCCCGCCGTGACGCGGTAGCGGAGACGGTGCGTGCCGGTCCGCACGGGCGTGACGCGCCAGACGAAGCGCTTGGCGCGGCCCGGCAGCAGCCGTCCGAGCGACCACGTGCTCGCGTTGGCCGTCGTGCTGCCGCGCGGCGGGCGGTCGATGACCCACACCGGGCGCTCGGCGTCGGCCAGCCCCCGGGCCCTGGCGCGGGTGGAGAACGCGTGCACGGTGACCGACAGCTCCGGCACGGTCGCCCGCCCGCGGTTCTGCACGGCGATGACCAGGCGCTCCTGGCGCGCGAGGCGCTGGCGCGCCGAGAACGACGTGCCGACGATCGCCACGCGGTAGCGGCCCGGCGGCTCGCCGGCGTCCTGGCGCGGGGCCTCGCCGCCGCAGGCCGCAACGGCGCCCGTGACCGCGACCAGCGCGGCGGACGCGGCGGCGAAGCGCGGGGCGGGGGACGGCTCCACAGCGCGCGGCACGGTAGCACCGGCCGGACGGCGGGCGACCCGGTCGCCGCCAGTTCTCGGCGCCGGCGCCGTTATGAGGGGCGTGAACGCCGGACGCCCGCGGGCCTGCCGCGGCGCGCCGGGACTGGGTCCAAGGAGGAGCTGGATGGTCCGAAGCGTCGCCGACCGGGCGGTCCTTCCCGCGAAGAACCTGCTCGAGGAGGTCGGGGACATGATGATCCTGACCGGGAGGACGATCGTCTCCGCCGTCCGGCCGCCGTATCCCTACGGCGGGGAGTTCGTCAGCCAGTTCCTGTTCGCCCTGCGGCTGTGCTGGTTCCCGCTGCTCGTCTCGACGGTCGCCTTCGGGTACGGCGCCCCGGGCCTCCAGGCGGCGAACTTCCTCGTGCTCTTCGGCGCGCTGGACCGCCTGGGCGGGTTCTTCGTGCTCGCCTCGATCCGGGAGTTCGCGCCGTTCGTGGTGGCCGTCGTGATGGCCGGCGTCGCCGGCACCGCGATCACCGCCGACCTCGGCGCGCGCAAGATCCGCGAGGAGCTCGACGCGCTGCAGGTCCTCGGCGTCGACCCGATCAAGAACCTCGTCGTGCCGCGGTTCCTGGCGCTCATGCTCCTGACCGGCCTCTTCGACGTCTACGCGCTGCTCTTCGGCATCTTCGGCGGCGTCATCGCGACGCTCGTCTACGACGCGCCGCTCGGCGGCTTCTGGGCGACGTTCTTCCAGAGCGCGTCGATCACGGACCTCTGGGGCTCCGTCGTGAAGTGCACCATGTTCGGCGCGATCATCGCGATCGTCTGCTGCTACAAGGGCATGACCGCCTCGGGTGGGGCGGAGGGCGTCGGGCGCGCGGTCAACCAGGCCGTCGTGATCGCCTTCCTGGGCGTCTTCGCCTTCAACTATGTCTTCACCCAGACGCTGCTGGCGACCCATCCCGAGATCACGGTGCCGCGCTGATGGGCTGGCTCGCCGTCCCGCGCGAGTGGATCTCGACGTTCGGCGACATCGCGCGGTTCAGCGCGCGCATCGCCGCGCAGGTCTACGGGCTGCGCGTCTTCCGCTTCTTCGGGGAGTCGCTGCGCCAGGCGGGGATCCTGATCCTCTCCTCGACGCTCGTCATCTGGGGCCTGGTGTTCATCATCGGCCTGCAGTGCGGGCTCGAGGGCGCGTACTTCAACCGCTCGGTCGGCGCGCCCGCCTACGCCGGCGTGTTCTCGGCGTGGTGCGACCTGCGCGAGCTGGTGCCGTACGCCTTCGGCTACATGATGGCTGCGAAGGTCGGCACCGGCATCGTCGCCGAGCTCGGGTCCATGCGGATCTCCGACGAGATCGACGCGCTCGAGGTCATGGGCATCGACTCGATGCTCTTCCTGTGCGCGACGCGCCTGCTGGCGGCGTGGATGGTCCTCCCGTTCGTGTACGTCGCGGCCGTCGGCGCCGGGTTCTTCGCCAGCTACCTGGCCGTCGTGCAGCAGATCGGCGAGGTCTCCTCGGGCGGCTTCTTCCTGGTCTTCTGGATGTTCCAGAACCCGCCCGACCTCCTCTACAGCGTGCTGAAGGCCATGTTCATGGCGACGGCGATCGTGCTCGTCGGCTGCTACTACGGCTACAACGCGCGCGGCGGGCCCGTCGGCGTGGGGACGGCGACGGCGAAGTCGATGGTCCTGAACATCGTGCTCGTGCATCTCATCGGGATGCTCGGCACCCAGCTGTTCTGGGGCGCGAACCCGCGCGCGCCGATCGGAGGATGAGCATGGGCGGCCACGACCCCCGCGACGACGACCCCCGCGCGGCGCGCTTCCGGCGCCGCGACGGCGACGAGCTCTTCCCGCCGGACCGCCCGGCGCCGATCGACGGCGAACCGGACCCCCGGTTCGGGCGCGACGCGCCGCCCGGCGACGAGACGACGACGAGCCTGGCCGTGGCCGACGAGCCCGGCGACCCCGACGACGAGTACCGCTGGCACACGGGGGCGCAGCGGTCGAGCGGCTCGCGCCACGCGGTCGAGTTCGTCGACGTCCACAAGGCGTTCGGCCGCAACAAGATCCTGCGCGGGCTGAACATGACGATCCCCGACGACCGGATCTCGATGATCCTGGGGCCGTCGGGCACCGGGAAGTCGGTCTGCATCAAGCACATGGTCGGGCTGCTGGCGCCCGACCGCGGCGACGTCCTCGTCCACGGGCAGTCGGTCCCCGCCATGGCCGACCGCGAGCTCTTCGAGATGCGCAAGAAGTTCGGCGTGCTGTTCCAGGACGGCGCGCTGTTCGGCTCCATGAACCTCTTCGACAACGTCGCGTTCCCGCTGCGCCAGCACACCGACAAGAGCGACGACGAGATCGGCGAGATCGTCACCCGGCGCCTGCGCGAGGTCGGCCTCGCGCACTCCGAGGACAAGATGCCCAACGAGCTGTCGGGTGGCATGCGCAAGCGCGCGGGCTTCGCGCGCGCGCTCGTGCTCGACCCCGACATCGTCCTGTTCGACGAGCCCGACTCCGGCCTGGACCCGGTGCGCACGGCGCTCCTCTGCGAGCTCATCCAGGAGATCCACGAGGAGAACGGCGGCGCCTACGTCGTCATCACGCACGACATCATGAGCGCCCGCCGCGTGGCCGAGCACATCTCGGTCCTGTGGAAGGGGCGGATCGTCG
>JAXDHC010000274.1:0-6523 GCA_034664705.1 Solirubrobacteraceae bacterium | reverse complement strand
TCGGGGGTGCCCTTCATGAAGAGGATGACCTCGTTGTCGCGGATCGCCTCGGCGATGGCGTCGCGGAGAGGGTTCTGGGACTGCTCGGACATGGCTAAGGCTCCTACGGGGTCTGGGTCTTCACGCTCAGCGCGTGGATGGCGCCGCCGATCTCGCCCTCGAAGACGTCCATGACGAGTCGGTGCTGCTGGATCCGGCTGAGGCCCGCGAACGCGGGCGAGACCACGGTGGCGCGGAAGTGATCTCCGCCGCCCGTCCAGTCCTCCACCTCGGCGGAGGCGTCGGGGATGGCGGCCTCGATACGCTGCTTGAGCTCCTCGGTTGTGGGCATCACCGGACAGGGTAGACGCTTCCACCCACCCCGCTACACTTGGTAAAGCGATGAGCACGACGCAAGTCACCTACCACGCCAAGGGCGTCCTCTTCACGGAGAAGGGCGCCGACAAGGTCCGCGAGTTCCTGGATGCCCAGGCCGCGGACACGACGCTCGCCGGCCTCCGTGTCGGCGTGCGCGGCGGCGGATGCTCCGGCTTCCAGTACCACCTCGCCTTCGACAACCAGCGCGATGGCGACGTGGTCTTCGAGGACCACGGGTTGAGGATCCTGGTCGACAACCAGAGCCTGCCCTACGTCGACGGGTCGAACATCGACTACGTCGACTCGCTCCAGGGCGCCGGCTTCCAGGTGAACAACCCGAACGTCGTCGCCGCCTGCGGCTGCGGATCTTCCTTCCGCGTGGCCGAGGACGAGCAGGTCTCTGCCGTCTAGGTCCTTTCGACGTCCCGCGCTCATCGTCGCGGCGCTCGCGGTACTCGCGGGCGCCGCACTCGTACTCGTGCTGACGCGCGGCGACGATGGCGAGCGCGCTCCGCGGCCGGCGCCGCCCGAGGCCGAGCGCCCGGCGACCACGCCGCCCGCCGCCCCGCCGCCCGAGGGCATCGCGATCGGCCTGACCGAGACGAGCGCGCCGCTGCTGTGGAACCCCGCCGCGCAGCCCGAGGCCCCAGCCGGCTTCGCCTCCGCGCGCGACAGCCTGACCGCGCTGCACCCGCGCTACTTCCGGCTGATGGTCGACTGGTCGGCGCTGCAGCCCGACCCCGCGCAGCCGCCCGACTGGACGCGCGCCGCGGACGGGTGCGTCCGTGGCCACGCCCCGTGCGCCCCGTTCGCCGGCATCCGCGACATCCTGCGCGCCGTCGCGTCCCAGCAGGAGGCGGGTGGCGGCTTCGAGGTCCTCGTGTCGATCTTCGGGGTGCCGCCGTGGGCCGCCCGCACGGCGATCGGCTGCGAGCGCGAGGACACCGAGCCGCGCTCGCGCCCGATCACCGACCAGGGCCTCGAGGGCTATCGGGCGCTCATCCGCTCGATCGCGGCGGTCGGCGCGGCCGAGGGCGTGGAGCTGCGCTGGTGGAGCCCGTGGAACGAGCCCAACGGCCCCTTCTTCGTCAGCCCGCAGCGCCTCGCGTGCGACCGCTCCGAGCCGCTGCGCTCGCCGCGCGTCTTCGCCCGGCTGGCCCGCGCGATGCGTTCCGAGCTCGAGTTCCTCCCGGGCGACCAGCGCCTCGTGATCGCCGAGCTGGCCGGCCTGCCGGGGCCCCAGATGCGCGGCGGCGGCGTGGAGGAGTTCTACGACGCGCTGCCCGACGAGGTGGTGTGCTCCGCGTCGGTCTACGCCCAGCACGCGTACGTCGAGCGCGGCCGCCCGGAGTCCGCGCAGGCGCCGGTGGACCAGCTCAAGGCGGCGCTCGACCGCCGGCCGTGCGCCGCGGGCAAGCCGATCTGGATCACCGAGACCGGCGTCGGCGGCCCCGACGTCGGCGGGCCGCGGACGGGCGGGGCGGTCGAATGGCGCGAGGACTGCCGCGCGATGGACGCCGCGCTGCGCCGGTGGGACGCCGACGAGCGCGTCCAGGCGGCGTTCCAGTACCTCTTCCGCGACGACCCCAGCTATCCGGTCGGCCTCGCGGACGTCGGCCTGACGCGGCTCTGGCCCGCCTACGACGTATGGCGCGCCTGGGGCGGCGAGCGCCCGCCGAGCGGCCCCGCGCCCGAGCTTCCGGCGAGCTGCGCGGCGGCCTGAGCGCCGGGACGGCGGCCGGTCGCGCGGTCGCCTGCGGCGCTCACGGCGGGGGCGGCACGATCCGCCCGCTCTCGAGCACCCGCGGCGCGCCGGGGCCGAAGTCACGCTCGGAGAGCGTCCGGACGAGGTCGCGCGACGAGCCGGCGCGATCGGGCTGCGGCGTCCCCGACGCGTCGAGGCGCACGGCATGCCACCACCCGTTATGCAGCCGGCCGCGGCGGTCGACGCGGACGGTGACCATCCCCGAGAGCGACAGCGTGCCGCCCGCGGCGAAGTTGTCCGCCCCCGCGAAGTTGCCCAGCGAGTAGGCGATCAGCCGGCCGCGGTAGGTCTCCATCCCGCGCACGACGTGCGGGCCGGAGCCGAGGACGACGTCCGCGCCGGCGTCGACGACGAGGTGCGCGAAGGCGCGCGAGTCGCCGCGGTCCTCGCCGAACGCGGACTCGCGGCCCACCGGCACGGCCGTCCGGTCGGCGCCCTCCGCCCCGGCGTGGAAGAACACGACGACGACGTCGGCGATGGCGGCCGCCTGCGAGATGAGCGCCCGCACGGCCGGGACGTCGTCCATGTCGGTCGTCCACGGATACGTCGACAGGCCGACGAACGCGACGCGGATCCCACGGCGCGTGAGCACCCGGACGTGCGCCGGCAGGCCCGTGAACGTGAGGTGCGCGTCGTAGAGTGCCCGCAGCGTCTGCCACTGCCCCTCGCGGCCGAAGTCGAAGCTGTGGTTGTTGGCGAGGTTGACGAGGTCGAAGCCGGCGTCGCGCAGCGCGTGGGCGTTGGCGAGCGGCGCCTGGAAGGCGAAGCAGTTCTCCGCGCCGACGCCGCACTTCGACGCGCCGCCGGCGGAGAACGTGCCCTCGAGGTTGCCGGCCATGAGGTCGGGCTCGCGCAGCCGCGACCGGACGCGGGCGAACAGCGCGCGACCGCCGTCGGCCGGCAGCCCGTACTGCGATCCCGGCGTGATGTCGCCGACCCAGCCGATCGTCACCGTCCGGGCCTCGCTCCCCGGCGGCTTGGCGGCCGCCGTGCGCCCGGGACGGCCCGGACGGCCGCCGTCGAGCACCGCGCCCACGGCCAGGAGCGCCGCGAGGCCCGCCAGCAGGCGTGATCGCATGGACGTTTCCGTGATGAGGCGGCGGCATCGACCGGCCATCGCGCCCTCCCGAGACGTGCGTCGAACTCCGGGGTTCGGCCTCGCGCCGGGGAGTCCTCCGGAGCGCCCGCGCCGGCGTCCACGTCGAGGCGATCTACGGCGCGCGCGCTCGCCCGAGTGCGGAACCCGCCCATCGGGGGATCAAGGCCGGCGCGGCGCTGCCGCTCACGGGGGCGATGTCCATGCTCTTCACCGGCGTGCGCGCCAAGCTGCTGCGCGATCGGCGCCTGCTCGGCCATGCCGAGGGCGAGATGCGCCGCGTCGACATGGAGATCGTGCGCGCGAACGACGCGCTCGGCCGCTTCCTCGGCGGCTACGACGCGGCGTCGGCGGCCGGCACCGGCGCGTTGTCGAGCGAGCGCCAGAGGATGCGGCACGCGATCGTGCGCCAGGGCCGCCACGGCTCGCCGAGCGCCGTGAGCTCGGCCGGCGACGGCAGCCCGGGGAGGCCGTAGGCGCGCTCGACCGCGCGCCGGATGCCGAGGTCGCCGACGGCGAGGACGTCGGGGCGCTCCAGCTGGAACATCAGGAAGATGTGCGCGCTCCACTCGCCGATGCCGCGGACGGCGACGAGCTCGCGGACGATCTCCTCGTCGGGCAGCGCGTCGAGGCGGTCGAGCTCGAGCTCGCCGGAGACGACGTGCTCGGCGAGCGAGCGCAGGAACTGCGTCTTCGCCCGGGACAGGCCCGCGGCCACGCGCATGGCGTCCGGGTCGGCGGCGAGGACCTCGGCGGGCGTCGGGGTGCGCCCGCCGAAGTGCTCGAGCAGGCGGCGGTATATCGCGCGGGCGGCGATCACCGACAGCTGCTGGCCGACGATCGAGCGCACGAGCGCGCCGTAGTGGTCATCGGGCCCGGGCCGCGACGGATCGCGGCCGAGGGCCGGCGCGCCGTGCTCGTCGAGGATGCGCGCGAGAACCGGATCGGCCGCGCGCAGGTGCGCGAACGGGTCCGCTACGGCTGCCGGGAGG
Organism: Solirubrobacteraceae bacterium; assembly: GCA_034664705.1. GTDB lineage: Bacteria > Actinomycetota > Thermoleophilia > Solirubrobacterales > Solirubrobacteraceae > JAOPZW01. The sequence goes on along the minus strand of JAXDHC010000274.1, from coordinate 2,313 downwards.
ATGCGCGCACCGCGTGCCCTGGCGTCGTCACGACGGCAGGGACTCGAGGCTGGGGACCGGCTCGCCGTCGAGGGCGCTGACGGCGCGCTCGACGGAGACGCGCAGGCACGTGAAGCTCGGGGTGTCGCGCAGCGTGTACGCGGAGGCCTCCGTGCCGCGCAGGCGCTGCACGAGGTCGAGGAAGGCGCCGACGTCGTCGGTGTCGAAGGCCACGACGAACTCCTGGTCGTCGAGTCCGAAGGAGTACGTGGTGTGGTTGTCGACCTGCGGGTACTCGCGCCCGATCCTGATGTGGTCCTGCATGACGCGGTAGCGCTCCTCCGCGGGCAGCGCGTACCACGCGCGCGTCTTCACGAAGGGGTAGACGAAGAGGTACCGGCCGCGGAACGGGCGCGGGATGAGGCGGTTCTCGTCGGAGTACTCCGAGCCCTTGCGCATCCCGAGGAACGAATACGGCTGCGCCGACCACTTCATCAGGCCGCTCTGGCCGAGCACGACGTGGAATTCGTGGATGCGGTCGAGGTTCTCGGTCTCCGCGACGAGCATGAGGTCGGTGTCGCCGCGGGTGCCGATCAGCGAGAAGCTCTGCAGCAGGTGATCGGCGCCGAAGTCCTCGCAGGCGGCGAGGAACTCGCGCTTGTGCTCCGCGCGCTCGGCGGCGTCGAGGCGCCGCCAGGCCGGGTCGACCTTCAGGAAGGTGTACTTGACGAAGTGACGGTCGCTCACGGATCCCAGGATACGCGGCCGGGAAGCGGGGCCTTCCGCCGCCCGGACCGGTCCCATCGGCGTGTGTTGTGGTCGGTTAGCCGCACCGAGACGGGCCGCAGGCGCCGGTAGCATGACGCCGATGCGGATCGCCCTGGTGTCGCCGTATTCGTGGACGTACCCCGGGGGAGTCACTCGCCACATCGAGGCGCTGGCCGGCCAGTTCCGGGCAGAGGGTCACGACGTGCGCGTCTTCTCGCCCTTCGACCCGCCCGACCGGCTCTCGGCGCGGTTGCATCGCGGGGCGCGCCCGGAGGCGCGCGAGATGCCCGATTGGCTCGTGCCGCTCGGCCGCACGGTCGGCATCGAGTCCAACGGGGCGGTCTCGAACCTCGCGCTGACGCCGTACGCGGTCACCACGCTGCGCAACGAGCTGCGGGCGATGCGCCCCGACGTCATCCACGTCCACGAGCCCTCGGCGCCGGCCGTGGGCTACGACGCGCTCGACGCGACGCACGCGCCGCGCGTCGGGACGTTCCACTGCTTCTCGGAGAACGCGCTCTCGCACGGCCTCGCCAACGGCATCTTCGGCGTCCGTCGCAAGCTCAACCGCCTGCAGGTGCGCATCGCCGTCTCCGAGGCCGCGGCCTGGACGGGCCGCCGGTTCTACGGCGGGCGCTACCGCGTCATCCCCAACGGCGTGGACGTGCCCGACGTCGTGGCGGCGAAGCTGCCCTCTGACGGGCGGCCGCTGCGCCTCGCGTTCGTCGGCCTGCCGGTCGAGCGCAAGGGCCTCCCGGTGCTGCTGCGCGCCTTCGAGGCGCTGCGCGAGCACCTGCCCGTCGAGCTCGTGCTCGTCGGCGCCGACCAGGAGGACGTCGCCCCGCTCATGCTCGACCCGCGCGGCGTCCGCGCCCTCGGCAAGGTCTCCGACGAGCGCAAGCACGCGGCGCTGGCCGCCGCCGACCTGCTCGTCGCGCCGTCGCTCGGCGGCGAGAGCTTCGGCATGGTCCTCACCGAGGGCTTCGCGGCGGGGACCCCCGTCGTGGCCAGCGACATCGCGGGCTATCGCGACGTCGTGCACCACGGCGCGGACGGCATCCTGGTCCCGCGCGGCGACCCGACCGCGCTCGCCGAGGCGCTGCGCGACCTCGCGCTGGACCCGGCCCGCCGCACGCGCATGGCGCACAGGGCCGCGCAGAGCGCGCGCCGCTACGCCTGGCCGACGGTCGCCGCCGAGGTGCTCGGCGCCTACGAGGACGCGATCGCCACGCCGATCCCCGCCGTCGCGGCCGAGCGCGCGCAGGTGTGGATCGGCTCGCGCTCGGCCGACCTGCGGCCGGTCGTGACGCCGGAGCGCCTGGCGACGCTCGAGCCGAAGGCGCCCGCCGCGCGGACGCCGCTGCGCCGGCACGCCCGCCGCGCCGGCATCGGCCTCGCCGCGCTGGCCGGTGGCGCGTTCGGGATCCTCGCGGTGCGGCGCATCGGCATCGATCAGATCGGCCAGAGCCTCGTCGCCGCGACCCCGTGGTGGGTGGTGGTCGCGCTGGGCCTGATGTGCCTCTCGATGGCCGTGCGCGGCGTCGCCTGGCACGCGATCCTGCGCGC
>JAXDHC010000273.1:0-7567 GCA_034664705.1 Solirubrobacteraceae bacterium | reverse complement strand
CGGCCGTAGACCCGCCGGCTCACCGTGTAGCCCCGGCGGTCGATCGCCAGCGCCCGCGCGCGGACCGTCGCGAGCGCGCGCGGGCTCAGGTGCACGAGCCGCGTGAGGACGAGGACCTCCTGCTCTCGGCCGCCGGCCGGCGCCGCCCGGATCGGGCCGACGCCGGGCGCGTAGAACTTGCGCTGGTGGCCGTCGTCGGGCTCGTTGGGGTTCGTCTCGTCGGTCAGCAGCACGTCGGCGAAGCAGCGCAGCGGCACGCACTGGCGCAGGCCCTCGCGCAGCACCCGCGCGCGGTCGGCGAACCCGATCGCCGGCGCCCAGCCCTGGAGGTAGCTCGAGGTCCCGGGGCGCGGCGCGCCGCGCATCATGATCCCGCCGCGCGCGCCCGCCAGGCCGGCGATCCACGTGTCCGGCGCGCCCTCCACCCTGGCGCCGTCGTACTCCTCCGGATACTCGCCCATGTTCCAGACGTTCCCGTCGTCGTCCTGCGCCTGGAACGCGAGCTCGCCCTCCAGCAGCCGGCCGCCGTTGACGTCGCGCTCCCACAGGACGACGGCCCGGACGCCGTCGATGACCTTGGTCAGGTCGGTGACGATCGTGATGACGCGATGCGCGCGCCGCCCGCGGCCACGATCCGATCGCCCCTCGAAGACGTACTGCGTTCCGGGCACGAGCGGAGTCCAGCGGTTGTCGATGCGGGTGGGGTGGGTGAAGTTGCCGCGGTCGAAGTCCAGATGGGTGGCCTGCGCCACGGCGGCCGGCCCGGCCGCCGCGCCGTCTCCGCCGGTGGTGGTTCGCGGCGGCGCATCGCCCGCGCCGCACCCCGCCGCGGCCGCCGGCAGCATCGCGGCGACGATCGCCACCACCGCGCCGCGGCGCAGCCGAGGACCTCGCATGCCATCCCCCCAAAGGACGTCATGATTTCTGACACGGTCAGAAACCGGCACCCAAGAACGGGTGTTTAGGACTCTCTTAGAGTAACTCCGTGACCGGCGCTTTTCAACTTCTGCGGGGAGGGCGCCGGCCGGCCGCTCGCCGGGGCGCTCGGCAGCGCGAACGTGAACGCGCTGCCCGCGCCCTCCTTGCTGTCGACCCACACGCGTCCCCCGTGGGCCTCGGCGATGTCCCGGCAGATCGAGAGACCCAGGCCGCTGCCGCCCTGCGCTCGGCCGCGCGCGGCGTCGAGGCGGAAGAAGCGCTCGAAGACGTGCTCGCGCGCGCCGGCGGGGATGCCCGGCCCGGCGTCGGCGACGGTGACCGCCACCTCGGCGCCGGAGCGCCAGGCGACGACCCGGACCTCCTCGCCGGCCGGGGAGAACTTGATCGCGTTCTCGACGAGGTTCGTCAGCACCTGGTGCACGCGCTGGGCGTCGGCGTGCACGATGCCGTCGCCGTCCCCGAGCCTGTCCTCGACCTTCAGCCGCACGGACCGGTCGGCGGCGAGCGGGAGCAGCGGACGCACGGCGCTCGCGATCGCCGCGCGCAGTCGCACCGGGGTCGTGAGGATCTGCAGCCTGCCCTCGTCGACCTGCGCCAGCGTCAGCAGGTTGTCGACCGTGCGGCTCATGTGGTCGACCTCCTGGCGCACGCTCTCGAGCACCGGCCGCTCCTCCGGCGACAGGTCGCCCCGAAGGGTCACGTCGAGCTCGGCGCGCATCACGGCCAGCGGGGTGCGCAGCTCGTGAGAGGCATCGGCGACGAGGCGCTGCTTCTCCGCGACGCCGCGCTCGAGGCGGTCGAGCATCGCGTTCAGCGTCAGGGCCAGGTGTCCGATCTCGTCCCGCGCGCGCGGCATCGCGATCCGCTCGTCGAGATGGTCGATCCCGATCCGCTCGGCCTTCGACGTCATCCGCTCGACGGGCAGCAGCGCCTTGCGGGCCAGCCACCAGCCGCTGAGGGCCATGACGGCGAGCGCGGCCGGCACCGCGAGCAGGAGCAGCGCCAGCACGCGCTGCGTGGAGGCCTCGACGCCGTCCAGCGGCTCCGCGACGGCGAGCACGTGGCGCTGCCCGAGCCGTTCGACGGGCGCGACGAGGAGCCGGAACGCGTCGCCGTCGCGGCCCGGGGAGACCGTGGTGAGGCGCACGCGCGAGGCGAGCGCGTCGGCGCGCATCTGCGCCGGCGCGATCGCGGCGCCGGCGATCGCGGTGTCGCCGAAGCTGGCCAGCAGCCGTCCGTCCGCGTCGTAGACCTGGTCGACACCGCCCCGCGTGAGCGTCACCTGGCTGTACTCGCCGTATTCCTGCAGGCCCTCGTCGGTGTACTCGTGCGCGATCTGCGCCCAGGTCCCGCGCAGCTCGGTGTCGACCGCCGCGACCATGTCCGCGCGGAAGTGCAGCACCACGAACGCGCCGAGCGTCACGACGATCAGCGCCAGCACCGCGACGTACCACGCGGTGAGCCGCACCCGGATCGGCAGGCTCATCTGGGCTCCAGCACGAACCCCGATCCGCGGACGGTGCGGATGAGGTCGTGGCCCAGCTTCTTGCGCAGATAGCCGACGTAGACGTCGATGATGTTCGGCGAGCCGTCGTAGTCCTGCCAGATCCGGTGCAGCAGCTCGGCGCGCGAGATGACGCGTCCCGGCTCGCGCGCGAGGAGCTCGAGCACCTCGAACTCGCGCGCGGTGAGCTCGATCTCGATGTCGTCCTGGGTCACGATCCGGGTGGCCGGGTGCACCACCAGGTCGCCGATCACGAGGACGTCGGGCTGATCGGTGGGCCCGCGGCGCAGGAGCGCGCGGAGGCGGGCGAGCAGCTCGCCGAAGTCGAACGGCTTGACCAGGTAGTCGTCGGCGCCTGCGTCGAGGCCGCGAATGCGGTCCTGCACGGCGGTCCGGGCGGTGAGCATGAGCACCGGCATGAGCTGCCCGTCCCGCCGCAGCGTCTCGCAGACGGTGAAGCCGTCGATGCCCGGGAGCATGAGGTCGAGGACGATGGCGTCGTAGCCCGTGTCGCCCGCGTGCGACAGCGCCTCCTCTCCGCTCCGGGCCACGTCGACCCCATAGCCTTCGCGCGTCAGGCCGCGCTGGAGGGCGAGCACGAGCTTGGCGTCGTCCTCGATGACCAGCAGGCGCGTCTCAGTCGCGGGCATTCGCGGTCTCGAGCCCTCGTCTCACCGGAGACATTCTCTGCCGCCGCGGATTGCAATGCAACCGGGCCGCCGCTAGTCTAAGAGACTCCTAAGCGACGAGTTTAGGGAAGACTCAGGACAGTCTCAGTGTCATTTGACTCTGACGGAGTCAGCTGACTGCCGACCCTGTCGACAGGCTCGCCGGGGGGCGAGCCATCACCAGGAGCCCCGGGGGGGTGCTCGCGGGTCACGTGCCATGCGCACGCCCGGCGGGGGCCCGTACCCCGGGCAGAGCCCAGATCAGAGGCCACGGGGGGGACGGGCATGCCGTCACTCAGTCTTCGTACGCCTGCCACGCTCGACCAGCGGTTCGGGCGATGACCGGGTGGATCGGGCGCAGCCTGCGCTTCCGGCTGCTCATCGTCCCGGCGGCCGTCGCCCTGATGGTCCTCGGCGTGGCGCAGCTGCGCCGGGCTCCGGTCGACGTCCTGCCGGAGTTCACCCAGCCCTACGTGCAGGTGCAGACCGACAGCCTCGGGCTCTCCGCGGCCGAGGTCGAGCAGCTGATCACGGTGCCGCTGGAGCAGGACCTGCTCAACGGGGTCAAGGGCGTCGAGAGCATTCGCTCGCACTCGATCCCCGGCGTGTCCTCGATCACGCTGCTGTTCGAGCGCGGCACCGACATCCTGCGCGCCCGCCAGCTCGTGTCCGAGCGCCTGTCCCAGCCGCACGCGTTCCCGAGCGTGGGCAGCGCGCCCCAGATGATCCAGCCGGTCTCCTCGACGAACCGCGTGATGATGATCGCGCTCTCGTCGAGCCGGCTGTCGCCGATCCAGCTCTCGGTCCTCGCGCGCTGGACCGTGCGCCCACGCCTCATGGGCATCCGCGGCGTCGCGAACGTCGCGATCTGGGGGCACCGCGACCGGCAGCTGCAGGTCCTCGTCGATCCGCGGCGCCTGCGCGCCCACCACGTGTCGGTGCTCCAGGTCGTCAAGACCACCGGCAACGCGCAGCTCGTCTCGCCGCTGACCTTCCTGAACGCGTCGACGCCCGGCACCGGCGGCTTCCTCGACGGCCCGAACCAGCGGCTCGGCGTCCGGCACGTCCTGCCGTTCGGGGCGCCCCGCGACCTCGCCCAGGTGCCGCTCGACAACAGGTCGCTGCGCCTCGGCGACGTCGCGGACGTCGTCGAGGACCACCAGCCGCTCGTCGGCGATGCCGTCGTCAAGGGGGCGGACGCCGGCGACGGGCTGCTGCTCGTCGTCGAGAAGCTCCCCGGCACGAACACGCTGGCGCTGACCCGCCGGCTCGACGACGCGCTGGACGAGATGCGCCCCGGGCTCAGCGGCGTGCGGATCGACGCCTCCGTCTTCCGGCCGGCGGTCTTCATCCAGAGCGCGCTCGACCACCTGGCGCTCGCGCTGATCCTCGCGGGCGTCCTCGTGGTCCTCGCGCTGGCGGCGTTCCTCATGCAGTGGCGCGCCGTGGTCGTCGGCATGGTCGCCGTCGTCCTCTCCTTGGTCACCGCCGCGCTCGTGCTCGACCTGACCGGCGCGACGATGAACGCGCTGGTCGTGGCCGGGCTCATGGTGGCGATCGGGGCGGTGGTGGATGACGCCATCGGCGACGTGCACGCCATGACGCGCGGCATGCGCGGGCAGGACGCCGAGGGCGGCGGGCGGTCGGTCGCGCGGATCGTGCTGGCCTCGTCCCTGCGCCCGCGCGGCGCGATGGGCTACGCCACGCTGATCCTGCTGCTGCTCATGGCGCCGGTCTTCTTCATGCAGGGCCTCACCGGCGCGTTCCTGCACCCGCTGGCGCTCTCCTACGGGCTCGCCGTGATCTCGTCGATGCTCGTCGCCCTGACGGTCACGCCGGCGCTCGGCGCCCTGCTCTTCTCCCGGCCGCCCCGCCGGCGGACCGAGCCGGCGTTCGTCGCGCGCGTCCGGCGCGGCTCGACCGCCGCGCTCTCGCGGATGCTCCGGACCCCCCGGCCCGCGCTGATCGCGCTGTGCGGCTTCCTGGTCGCCGGCGCGGCGCTGGTGCCCCTCGTGGGTGAGGCCCTGCGCCCGTCGTTCAAGGACCGCGAGGTCCTGGTGCACTGGGACGCCGCGGCGAGCACGTCGCTCCCGGAGATGCACCGGATCACGACCCGCGCGACCGCCGAGCTGCGCGCGGTCCCCGGCGTGCGCGACGTCGGCGCCCATGTCGGCCGGGCCGTCGCCTCCGACCAGGTCGTCGGGACCGGCTCGGGCGAGATGTGGGTCACGATCGACCCGTCCGCGGACTATGACGGCACCCTCGCGTCGGTCCGCCGGGTCGTCGGCGGCTATCCGGGGCTGCGCGGCCGCGTCCTGACCTACGAGACCGACCGCACGAGCGGGGTGCTGACCCACTCCGACCGCGATCTCGTCGTCCGGGTCTACGGCCAGGGCTTCTCGACGCTCGAGCGGCAGGCGAATCGCATCGCGCGGTCGCTCTCCGATGTGGACGGCGTGCACGACGCGCGCGTCCAGCGGCCGCCCGTCCAGCCCACGCTGCAGATCCAGGTCGCGCTCCCCGCCGCGCAGCGCCACGGGGTCAAGCCCGGCGACGTCCGCCGAGCGGCGGCCACGCTGGTGCAGGGCCTCGACGTCGGCGCGTTCTTCGAGGAGCAGAAGGTCTTCCAGGTGATCGTGCGCGGCGTGCCGGCGACGCGGCACAGCATCGACAGCGTCCGCGCGCTCCTGATCGACACGCCGCACGGCGGCCACGTGCGGCTCGGCGACGTCGCGCGCGTGGAGATCCGGCCGAACCCCGTCGACATCCGCCACGACGCCGTGTCGCGCTACGTCGACGTCCGCGCCGCCGTGAGCGGCCGTGACCTCGGCGCGGTGCAGGCCGACGTGCAGCACCGCCTGCGCACCACGGCCTTCCCGCTCGAGTACCACGCGGAGGTCGTCCGGGCGCCCGAGGACGAGGGCTCGCCGTTCGGCGCCTTCCTCGCCGTGGCCCTCGCCGCCGCCGCCGGCATCTTCCTCCTGCTGCAGGCGGCCTTCGACAGCTGGCGCCTGGCGGCGCTCGTGTTCCTCACGCTGCCGCTGGCCCTCGTCGGCGGCCTCATGGTCATCGTCGCGGGCGGCGGGGAGCTGTCGCTCGGCGCCGCCTTCGGCCTCGTGGCCGTGCTCGGCATCGCCACGCGCAACAGCGTCATGCTCGTCACCCACCTGCGGCACCTCGAGCAGCGCAACGGCGAGCCGTTCAGCCCCGCCCTCGTCGTGCGGGGGACGGCGGAACGCCTCGTCCCGATCACCGCGACGGCGGTGACCACCGCGCTGGCCGTCGCGCCGTTCGCGGTGCTGGGCGACGTGGCGGGCAACGAGATCACGCATTCGACGGCAGCGGTCGTCCTGGGCGGGCTCTGCACCTCGACGGTGCTCAGCGTGCTCATCCTGCCCGCGCTCTACCTCCGCGCGGCCCCGCGTGCCGGCGCGTCGCGCGCCTCGCTCCCCGACCCCGGGCCGGCCCCCGCCCCGGACCTCGACCTCGTCCCCGGAACCTGATTGGAGGGCGACCGCCATGCCGCTCAGCAGACGACCGGTCGTGCTGGTCCTCGTTCTCGCCGGCCTCGGCCTCCCGGCGTGCGGGAACTCGGGCGGGTTCGACAGCGAGGCGGCGGGGGACCAGGGCCCGTCGAAGGTCCTGCCCGCCAGGGGCGGCGGCTTCGCCCAGGTCGTGCTGACCGCGAAGGCGGCGCAGCGCATCGGCATCCGCACGGCCGCCGTGCGCAGCGGCAGCCGCGCCGGCGCGCGGGCGCGGCGCACCGTCATCCCCTATGCCGCGGTCCTCTACGACCCGCAGGGCCACGCATTCGCCTACACGAACCCGCGGCGCCTGGTCTACGTCCGCAGCCCGATCCGCATCGATCGCATCGAGGGCAGGCGCGCGGTCCTGAGCAGCGGACCGCCGAGCGGCACGCCGGTCGTCACCGTCGGCGCCGCCGAGCTGCTCGGCGTCGAATACGGCGTGGAAGAGGACTGAGCGCGAGGGCGCGGGGCGATGCGCTGGATCGTCGGATCGAGCCTCCGGTTCCGCTTCCTCGTCGTGGCCCTCGCGGCCGCGATGGTGGCCTTCGGCTTCCAGGAGCTGCACGACGAGAAGGTCGACGTCTTCCCCGAGTTCGCCCCGACGCGCGTCGAGCTGCAGACCGCCTGCCTGGGCCTCTCGGCGTCGGAGGTCGAGGAGCTCGTCACGGTGCCGCTCGAAGACGCGCTGAACGGCGTGCCCGGCGTCGACGTGATCCGCTCGGAGTCGGTCCCGCAGCTGTCGCACATCACGCTGCTGTTCAAGCGCGGGACCGACTTCCTCAAGGCGCGCCAGCTCGTGCAGGAGCACCTCAACACGGTGGCGCCGACGCTCCCGACGTGGGCGGCGCCGCCGTTCCTGATGCAGCCGGTCTCGTCGACGAGCCGGATCATGAAGATCGGGCTGACATCGAAGTCCATGTCGCTGATGG
>JAXDHC010000272.1:0-2915 GCA_034664705.1 Solirubrobacteraceae bacterium | reverse complement strand
GGTTGACGATGCACTTCTTGTGCGAGTGGAGGAACTCGATCGGGTCCTCCACGGTCATGATGTGCTCCTCGCGCGTGGCGTTGATCTCGTCGATCATCGCCGCCAGCGACGTGGACTTGCCCGAGCCGGTCGGGCCGGTCACGAGGACGAAGCCGCGCGGCTTCTTGGTGAACTCCTCGACGACCGCCGGCAGGCCGAGGTCGCCGATGGAGACGATCTGCGCCGGGATGAGGCGGAAGGCGGCGCCGATCGCCGCGCGCTGCATGTAGGCGTTGACGCGGAAGCGCGCGTGGCCGGGGACCGAGTAGGCGAAGTCGAGCTGCCAGTCGTTCTCGAACTTCTGGCGCTGGTCGTTGGAGAGGATGCTGTAGACGACCTCGCGCGTGTCGGTGGTCGACAGGCGCGGATAGCCCTCGAGAGGGATCAGCCGGCCGCGGACGCGGATCATCGGCGGCGCACCGGCGGTCAGGTGCAGGTCGGACGCCTTGCGGGCGATGACGTCCATGAGCAGGTCGGCGAAATCGAAGGTCACGAGGCGCGCATCGGCGCGCGAAGCACATCGCTTGAGCACAGCGGACGTTCGTCCGAATCGCCCCCCACAGCGATGGCGAGAGGCCGCCGCGGCGGACCGTCTCGATCGGCTCCAGTTTGCGTGGACGCGCAATTAAGCGAACGCTAAAGTACGCGACATGGAGGACGCGCTGCGCGCGATCGCCAATCCCCGCCGGCGCGCGATGCTCGCGCTCGTGTGGGACCGGGAGCACACGGCCGGCGACATCGCCGCGCGCTGCGGGCTCAGCGCGCCGGCGGCCTCGCAGCACCTGCGGGTGCTGCGCGACGCGGGCCTGGTGCGCGTCCGCGTGGACGCCAATCGCCGCCTGTACCGCACCGAGCCGGCGCGCATGGCGGAGGTCCGCGCGGCGCTCGAGGCGTTCTGGGGCGAGCGCCTGGGCCGCCTGCGCGACGAGCTGGAGGGCCGCGAGCCGCCGCCATGACCGACGACGCCGTCGTCACCGAGATCGACGTCCGCGCGCCCGCCGAGGCGGTCTTCGCGATGTTCACCGACCCGGCGCGGCTCGTGCGCTGGATCGGCATCCGCGCGCTGCTGGAGCCGCGCCCGGGCGGCGCCTTCCGCTTCGAGCTCGTGCCCGGCGAGTTCTGCAGCGGGCGCTACGTCGAGCTCGTGCCGTGCCGGCGCGTCGTCTTCACGTGGGGCTGGGAGCGTGGCGCGCTGCCCGTCTCCCCCGGCTCGACGACGGTCGAGGTGGACCTCGAGGAGCGCGACGGCGTGACCCACGTGCGCCTCACCCACCGCGGCCTCGCCGCGGCCATGCGCCAGTGGCACGCCGACGGCTGGCGGCGCTACCTCGCGCGGCTCGCCGCCGCCGCCGAGGGCCGCGACGCCGGGCCCGATCCCGCTGCCGCGTACGCCCGGAGCGGACCGCCGCCGACGCCGCCATGAGCATCGACGTCACGACCGAGGTCCACATCCGCCGCCCGCCCGCCGAGGTCGCGGCCTACATGATCGATCCCGCCCACGACGCGGAGTGGATCGGCGGGATCCGCGAGGCGCGGCTGCTCGGCGCCCCGCCGATCGCGGTCGGCAGCCGGGTGGCGCGCGTCGCCTCCTTCCTCGGCCGGCGCGTGGAGTACGTCAACGAGGTCGTCGAGCTCGACCCGGCGAGAAGCCTGGACATGCGCTCGGTCGTCGCGCCGTTCCCCATGCGCATCACGTACTCCTTCGCCGCGCGCGACGGCGGCACGACGGTGCGCAACCGCGTCCGCGGCGGCGCGGGCGGGACCTTCCGGCTGTTCGGCCCGCTGCTGGGCCCGCTCGTGCGCCGATCGGCGCAGCGCGACCTCGAGCGCCTGCGCGACCGGCTGGAGCGGCCGACCTAGCCGCCGGCGGTCGTGACGCGCGCGACCTCGGCGATCGACGTGCGGCCCTGGCGCACCTTCTCCAGGCCGTCGTCGCGCAGGCGGCGCATGCCGTTGCGCATCGCGACCTCGGCGACGCGGTCGGCGCCCGCGCGCTCGATGGCGAGCTCGCGGATCTCGTCGGTCATCGTCATGACCTCGTACAGCCCGATGCGGCCCTTGTAGCCGCTCCCGCCGCACCGCGAGCAGCCGACGGGCTCGTAGGCCTCGAGGTCGTAGCCCGACTGGAAGCCGTTCTCGCGCAGGGCGGCGGCGCCGATGATGGTCCGGCGCTTGCAGTACTGGCACAGCGTCCGCACGAGGCGCTGCGCGACGACGCAGTCGATGGCGCTGGCGACCAGGAACGGCTCGATGCCCATCTCGATGAGGCGCGTCAGCGCGGTCGGCGCGTCGTTCGTGTGCAGCGTGGAGAGGACGAGGTGGCCGGTCAGCGCGGCCTCGACGGCGATCTGGGCCGTCTCGCGGTCGCGGATCTCGCCGACCATGATGATGTCCGGGTCGGCGCGCATCATCGCGCGCAGGCCGTTGGCGAAGGTGAGCCCGGCCTTCGGGTTGATCTGCACCTGCGTGACCCCGGAGACCTGGCGCTCGACGGGATCCTCGATCGTGATGATGTTCTTCTCGGGGGTGTTGATCTCCCCCAGCGCCGCGTAGAGCGACGTCGACTTCCCCGAGCCCGTCGGGCCCGTGACGAGCACAGCGCCGTAGGCCTGGTGGATCGCGCGGTCGAAGCGGATCCGCTCGCCCTCGGCCATGCCGAGGCCCTCGAGGTCGACGACGCCCGTCGACTGGTCCAGGATGCGCATCACGATCGACTCGCCGTGGACGCTCGGCAGCGTCACGACGCGCAGGTCGACGTGGTGGCCGTCGATCGTCAGGCCCACGCGCCCATCCTGCGGCACGCGGCGCTCGGCGATGTCGAGGTCGCTCATGATCTTCACGCGGCTGATGACGCCGCTCACCATCCGCCGCGGCAC
>JAXDHC010000271.1:0-6696 GCA_034664705.1 Solirubrobacteraceae bacterium | reverse complement strand
GGTGCCCACGCGCTCGCCGCACACTATCCGGTCGATGTTGCGCTCGTCATCCATGTTGAAGACGTAGAGCGGGATGCCGTTCTCCATGCAGAGCGTCAGGGCCGTGAGGTCCATGACCCGCAGGCGCCGCTCGAGGGCCTCCATGTGGGTGATCCGCTCGATCAGCTGGGCGTCCGGATCGATCGCCGGATCGGCCGTGAGGACGCCCTCCACGCCGTTCTTGGCCATGAGGATGGCCTCGGCGTGGATCTCGCTGGCGCGCAGCGCGGCCGCGGTGTCCGTCGTGAAGAACGGGTTGCCGGTGCCCGCGGCGAAGATGACGACGCGGCCCTTCTCGAGGTGGCGCATCGCGCGGCGGCGGATGTAGGGCTCGGCGACCTCGGCGATGTGCAGGGCCGACTGCACGCGGGTCTGCACGTCGAGCTTCTCGAGCGAGTCCTGCAGCTGCAGGGCGTTCAGGACGATCGCGAGCATGCCCATGTAGTCCGCGGTCGCCCGGTCCATGCCCTCGGCGGCGCCCGCGATGCCGCGGTAGATGTTGCCGGCGCCCAGCACGATCGCGATCTCGACGCCGCGATCGTGCACCTTCTTGATCTCCTCGGCGACCGCCCGGAGCCGGGCGGGGTCGGTGCCGTAGTCCAGCGAGCCCATGAGGGACTCGCCGGACAGCTTGATAAGGATTCGCCGGAATATGGGGGCCGGCGCGTCGGTCACTCGCCGACCGCGAAGCGGGTGAAGCGCCGGATGACGACGTTCTCGCCGGTCTTCGCGGAGAGGTCGGCGCGCATCTGCTCGATGGTCTTGCTCTCGTGCTTGTCCTCGTTGACGTGCTTCTGGTTGAGCAGCACGACCTCCTCGAGCCACTTCTTGACGCGCCCCTCGACGATCCGCGGGCGGATGTTCTCGGGCTTGTCGGCGGCCTGCTGCTCGAAGACGCGGACCTCGCCGGCGCGGGCGTCCTCGTCGACCTCGTCCTCGCTGACGAACTGCGTCTGCGGGGAGGCGGCGATGTGCATCGCGATCTCCCTGGCGAAGTTCACGAAGTCGTCGTTGCGCGCGACGAAGTCGGTGTTGCAGTCGACCTCGACCAGGACGCCGACCTTGCCGTTGGCGTGGATGTAGGACTGGACCGTGCCCTCGGTCGCCTCGCGGCCGGAGAGCTTGCCGATCTTGTTGCCCATCTTCACGCGCAGGAGCTCGACGGCCTTGTCCATGTCGCCGCCGGTCTCCTGCAGGGCGGACTTGCAGTCCATCATGCCGGCGCCGGTGCGCTGGCGCAGATCCTTGACGTCGGAGGCGGTGTTGGTGGGGGTGCTCATGCGTTCTGTTCCTGGTTCTCGGGCTGGGGGGTGGGCGCCGGGGTGCCGGCGGGCTCCGGCTCGACCGGGGCGACGGGCGGCTGCACGGCCGGCGGCTCCTCCGTCACCGACGGCTGCGCCTCGGCCTCCGCGGTCTGGGTCTGGCTCTCGGCGTCGACCTCGCTCGCGGGCGGGCTCGCCGGCGTCGGCGTCGGGTCGATGGCCGGCGGCGCCGGCTGGCCCGCGCCGCGGCGCGCCTCGGGGCCGCTGACCGCGGCGGGCGTCTGCTCCTGGGCCTGCGGCGTCACGGCGGCGTCGGCGTCCGGCTGCGGGCGGCCGAGCTCCTCGCGGGCCTCCGCGACCTGGGCCTCGGCGACGTTGCGGTCGCCGCCGCCCTCCGCGGTGGTGAGCGCCTCCTCGGCCTGGCGGCGGGCCTCCGCCTCGGCCTGGCGGCGAGCCTGCTCCTCGGCCTCGAGGCGCGCGCGCTCCTCCGCCTGGCGGCGGGCCTGCTCCTCGACCTCCTGGCGGGCCCGCTCCTCCTCGGCCCGGAACGAGTAGCTGCCCTCGGCGACGACGTCGCCGATCGCGCGGGCGATCACGTGGCAGGAGCGGATCGCGTCGTCGTTGCCCGGGACGACGAAGTCGATGCCGTCCGGGTCGCAGTTGGTGTCGACGAGGCCGATGAGCGGGATGCGCAGGCGCTGGGCCTCGCGCACGGCGATCGCCTCGGTCTTCAGGTCGATGACGAACACGGCGTCCGGCGTGCGCTGCATGTGCTTGACGCCGCCGAGGTTCAGCCGCAGCTTGGCGAGGTCCGCCTGCGCGGCCATGCGCTCGCGCGTGGGCAGCAGCTCGAGCTGGCCCTCGGTCTCGTAGCGCTCGAGGTCGTGCAGCCGCCGGATGCGCTGGTTGATCGTCTGGAAGTTCGTCAGCAGGCCGCCGAGCCAGCGGTTGTTGACGTACGGCATGCCGGCGCTCTCGGCGACCTCCTTGACCGCGTCGCGCGCCTGCTTCTTGGTGCCGACGAAGAGGATGGTGCCGCCGCGGCGCGCGAGCTCGTTCGCGAAGTCCTGCGCCTGCGCGAGCAGCCGCTGCGTCTGCAGCAGGTCGATGATGTAGATGCCGCTGCGCTCGCCGTGGATGAACCGGCGCATCTTCGGATTCCAGCGGCGGGTCTGGTGGCCGAAGTGGACTCCGGACTCCAGAAGCTCCTTGATACCGACATCGTTGGCCACGATGCTTCTCCCTTTGAGTTGGTGTGACGGGGGCACTGCACCGCGCGGTCATGGTCGGACCCGGCGCGCGCGCTCGACTGAGCGCCCGCTCCGGGCAGGGCCGCCATGGGGCGTCCGCGCGGGTCGGGGATTCGAAAAGTCACCCGATTGTACGCAAGACCTTCGTTGCTCCTGCGTTAGGTGCATCGCGGCCGGTCCCCCGTCCCCTACCCGTGGGGCCCGACCGCCCTGGTTGGCGCGGCGGGACGGCTCCGGATGAGTCGTCCCGCCACGGCCGGAGCGGTCGCCGCAACGGCGCCGGCCTAGCCGACCAGGCCCTCGGTCCTCGCCCACTCGAGCGTGCGCCGCAGCGTGTCCTCGATCGGCGTGTAGCGCAGCCCCAGCTCGCGCTCCGCGCGCGAGCCGTCGTAGTCGTGGCCATGGAGCATCGTGCGGACCATCGCGCGGCAGACCGGCGCGTGGCGGCGCCCAACGCGGAACGCGCCCTCGGCGAGCGCGCCGGCGGCCGACGCCACGGGCGCCGGCACGATGCGCGGCTCGACCTGGCGGCCGGCGACGCGCGAGAGCACGGCGAACGCCTCCGCGCTCGTCAGCGTCGAGCCGCACAGGACGTAGCGCTCGCCCGCGACCCCGCGCTCGGCGGCGAGGACGTGGCCGTCGACCGCGTCGGCGATGTCGGTGATGCTGATGCGCGTGTCGATGAAGATCGGCAGCCGCCCGGCCAGCAGCGCGATCAGGATGCGCCCGGTGCCGCCGGCGCGGCCCGGGCCCTGCACGGACGAGGGGTTCACGCAGACCACGTCCAGCCCCGTCCGCCGCGCCTCGTCGAGCACCGCGTGCTCGCCCTCGAACTTCGAGCGCTCGTAGTCCGACAGGAACCAGCCGCGGTGCGGCGAGTCCTCGCGGCCGACCGTGCCCTCCGGCTCCCCGAGCGTCGCGGCGGACGACGTGTGGACCAGGCGCCGCACGCCCGCCTCGGCCGCGAGGCGGGTCACGAGCCGCGCTCCGTCGCGGTTGACGCGGTAGAGCGGCTCGGGATCGGTCGGGCACAGCGTGTTCACGCCGGCCACGTGGAACGCGAGCGCGCTGCCGCGCAGGCCCGCGGCGACGGCCGCCTCGTCGAGCACGTCGCCGCGGACAACCTCCGCGCCGGCCGCGGCCAGTGCCGCGGCGGCCGCGTCGGAGCGCGCGAGCGCGACCACGTCGTCGCCGCGCGCGACGAGCCGCTCGACGAGCGCGCCGCCGATGAGGCCGGAGCCCCCCGTCACGAAGACACGTTCGGCCATCGCCCGGGTCAGTCGCGGCCCGTGAGGGCCGAGGAGAAGCGCTGCAGGTAGTCGGCGGCCGACAGGACGGTCACCACGGCGGCGGCGAGCATCGCCCACTCGTCGATGTAGAGGCCGCCGAGCGGCTCGCCCGGGCGCAGGATCGCCAGCAGGATGGCGACGAACTGCACCGTCGTCTTCAGCTTGCCCCAGAGCGAGGGCTGGATCATGGCGCCGTCCACCGCGACCGCGCCGCGCAGCCCGAGGATGATCAGCTCGCGCCCGATGATGATCCCCGCGATCCACGGCGACACGCGGTCGGCGCCCAGG
Source organism: Solirubrobacteraceae bacterium (assembly GCA_034664705.1). Taxonomy (GTDB): domain Bacteria; phylum Actinomycetota; class Thermoleophilia; order Solirubrobacterales; family Solirubrobacteraceae; genus JAOPZW01. The sequence continues at coordinate 2,568 of JAXDHC010000271.1, read as the reverse complement.
AGCGCGATGAGCACGCCGGTGACCAGCAGCTTGTCGGCCGTCGTGTCCAGGAACGAGCCGAGCGTCGTCGTGATGTTCCAGCGCCGCGCGAGGCGCCCGTCCCACCAGTCCGTCCACGCGGCGACGGCGAACAGCACGCCTGCGGCGACGTCGGCGTCGCCGCCGGCGAGGACGAGGGCCATGATCACGGGCGCGAGCACGATGCGCGACCACGTGCCCGCGGCGATCAGGCGGGCAGCGGCAGGGCTCCGCGCACTCGTCGTCGGCATGCTCACGGTCGCGGACCCTAGCGCCTCAGCGTCCGGCCACGAGGTCGGCCGCGAGCCGGCGGGCGGCGTCCGCGTCGTCGGCGTCGCACGCCGCACGGGCGACGCGCTGCGCATCGCCGCTGTCGATGCCCCGCAGCGCCTCCTTGACGTCGGGGATCCGCGGGGGCGCCATCGAGAGCTCGTCGACGCCGAGGCCGGCCAGGAGCGCGGCGGCGAGCGGATCGCCGGCCAGCTCCCCGCACACCCCGACCCACCGGCCGTGCGCACGGGCGCCCTCGACGACCGACGCGACGAGGCGCAGCACCGCGGGGACCGGGCCCGCCGCGAGCTGGGCGACGTGCTCGTTGCCGCGCTCGGCGGCCACCGTGTACTGGGCGAGGTCGTTCGTGCCGATCGAGAAGAAGTCGACGTCGCGGGCGAAGCGCTCGGCAGCGACGGCGACGGCGGGCACCTCGACCATGACGCCGACCTCGAGCGGCGGGTCGAGCCCCAGCTCGGCGCGGACCTCGTCGAGCATCGCGCGGGCGGCGTGGACCTCGTGCAGCGCGGCGATCATCGGGAACATCACCTTGACGCCGTCGTGCTCGGCCGCGACGCGCACGATCGCGCGCAGCTGGGTGCGCAGCACGTCGGGGAACGCGAGGGCCAGCCGGATGCCGCGCCGGCCGAGGAACGGGTTCTCCTCCGGTGGCTGGGGCAGGAACGCCAGCGGCTTGTCCGCGCCGACGTCGAGCGTGCGGATGACGAGCGGGCGCCCGCCGAGGGCCGCGGCGACGCCGCTCAGCGCGGCGACCTGCTCCTCCTCGCCGGGGGCGTCCGCGCGCCCGAGGAACAGGAACTCGGTGCGCAGCAGGCCGACGCCCTCGGCGCCGTGGGCGACCGCGGCGCGCGCCTCGTCGACCGCGCCGAGGTTCGCCGCGACCTCGATCCGCCGTCCGTCGCGGGTGGCCGCGGGCGCCGCGGCGCGCTCCCGGCGCTCCGCCCGGATGCGCGCCTCCTCGGCGCGGCGCCGCTCGGCATCGGCGACGGCGTCCTCGCCGGGATCCACCACGACCGTGCCGGCCTCGCCGTCGAGGAGGAGCGGCGTGCCGTCGGGCACCTTCAGCAGCCCCGGCCCGAGCCCGACGACCGCCGGGATCCCGAGCGCGCGCGAGAGGATCGCCGCGTGCGACGTCGCGCTGCCGTGTGCGGTCGCGATGCCGTGGACGAGGTCGCGATCCAGCGCCGCCGTCTCGCCGGGCGTCAGGTCCGCGGCGACGAGCACGCCGGGGCCGTCGAGCGTCGCCCGCGCGGCGCCGGCGCCGGTGAGGTGGCCGAGCACCCGGCGCCCGACGTCGAGGACGTCGGCGGCGCGTTCGCGCAGGTACTCGTCGTCGGTGGCGCGGTAGGCCTCGGCGCCCGCGCGCACGGCGGCGTCCCACGCCTGCGCGGCGTTGCGGGCGTCGCGGTCGATCGCCGCGCGCGCCGGGTCCAGCAGCGCCTCGTCGTCGACGAGCAGCAGGTGGGCGTCGAAGATCGCCGCCTCGCCCTCCCCCGCGCGGGCGGCGATCGCCGCGCGCGCGTCGCGCAGGTCGGCGCGGGCGGCCTCGCGGGCGCGGTCGAGGCGGTCCTGCTCGGCCGCCGGCGACTCCGGCGGGTCCTCGGGGACCGCGAGCGGCGCGGCGAGCAGCCGCCGGACCGGCCCGATGGCGATGCCCGGCGAGACCGGCAGCCCGGCCAGCGCGTCGCCCGGCGCTGGCGCCGCCGCCGTCTCGGGCGCGGCCGGCGCGGCGGGGGTCGCGGGCGCCGGGGGCGCCGCCGCCCCGTCTCCGTTTCCGTCGTCGTCGCCGAAGTTGTCGTCGGCCAGCGCCTGGATCGCCGCGAGCGCGGCCTGCGCCCCCGCCCCCCGCGCGCGCACGACGATCTCGTGGCCCTGACGAACGCCGAGCGTGGCGAGCGCCGTGAGGCTGCGCGCGCTCACCGGCCCGCGACCGGTCGTGGCGTTGACGACCTGCACCTCCGCGCCGCGCCCGGTCGCCGCGCCGACGAACCGCGCCGCCGGGCGCGCGTGGAGCCCGAGGCGGTTCCCGACGCGCAGGCGCAGCTCCTCGGCGTCGCCCGCGTCGGCGATCGCGGGCGCCGCCTCCGGCGCCGGGGCGTCGTCGGTCCCGAGCTGGGCGGCCTTCGCCCGGAGGGCCCCCCGCGCCTCGGCCGCGACCTCCTCGAGGCTCGCCCCGCCGCGCGCCGCCGCGGCGGCGGCCACCGCGCCCTCGACGAGCGGCGCGTCCGCGAGCAGCACGCGCGCGTCCGGGTCGCCCAT
>JAXDHC010000270.1:0-4398 GCA_034664705.1 Solirubrobacteraceae bacterium | reverse complement strand
GATCACGCGCTACGGCCACGCGGTCGTGCCGATGGACGAGGCGCGGGCGTCGTGCACGATGGACATCTCGGGGCGGCCGTTCTGCCGCTTCGAGGCGCCGCTGCCGCCCGGCGACCAGGGCGGCTTCGACCACGAGCTCGCCGAGCAGATCATCCGGGCCGACGCCAACGGCGGCCGGCACACGCTCCACGTGACCGTCGACACCGGCACGAACGCCCACCACATGATCGAGGCGGCGTTCAAGGCGTTCGCCCGCGCGCTGCGCGGCGCGGTGGCGATCGACCCCACCGAGACCGGCGTGCCCTCGACGAAGGGGACGCTGACCGCATGAGCGACCTGAGCGCGGCGACCGTCGGCATCGTCGACTACGGCATGGGCAACCGGCGCAGCGTCGAGAAGGCGCTCGAGCGCGTCGGGGCGCGGGCGCTGGTCACGGGCGACCACGACGAGCTCATGGCCGCCGACGGGCTGATCGTCCCCGGCGTGGGCGCGTTCGCGCCGGCCATGGCGAGCCTGCGCGAGCTGGGCCTCGACGAGCTCATCGTCCGCCGCGCGCAGGCGGGGACCCCGGTGCTCGGCCTCTGCCTCGGGATGCAGCTGCTGTTCGACGGCTCCGTCGAGGGCGTCGGCGACCGCGGCCTGGGCCTCCTCGGCGGCGAGGTCGCCGAGCTCACGCCCGACGTGCCCGCGCTGAAGATCCCGCACATCGGCTGGAACGTCGTCAGCCTCGACACGTCCTCGCCGCTCCTGCAGGGGCTGCCCGAGGCGTGCGCCTTCTACCACGTGCACTCGTACGTGGCGCGGCCCGCGGAGGCGTCCGACGTCGTCGGACGCGGCGACTACGGCGGGCCGTTCGTCTCGATCGTCGCGCGGGAGCCTGTGTACGGCGTGCAGTTCCACCCCGAGAAGTCCTCGACCCACGGCCTGGCGCTCCTGCGCAACTTCACCGCGATCTGCGCGCGCACGCCCGTCCAGTGATCCTCTATCCCGCGATCGACATCGCCGAGGGTCAGGCGGTGCGCCTCGTCAAGGGCGACTTCGCCGAGAAGACCGTCTACAAGGACTCGCCGCTCGAGGCCGCGCGCGCGTGGGTGGACGCCGGCGCCCGCTTCCTGCACGTCGTCGACCTCGACGGCGCGCGGACCGGCTCGCCGAAGAGCCTCGACCACCTCGAGCGCATCGCGCACGAGCTGCGCGTCCCCGTCCAGTACGGCGGCGGCCTGCGCTCGCTGCCGGCGGTCCGCGACGCGCTGCGCGCCGGCGCCGAGCGCGTGATCCTCGGCACCGCGGCCTTCAACGACATCGACTTCCTCGACGACGTCCTCGGCGCCTTCCGCGAGCGGATCATCGTCAGCGTCGACACCCGCGGGGGCAACGTCTCGACGTCCGGCTGGCAGGAGACCACGCAGATGCCGGCCGAGGGCGTGATCGAGCGCCTCCAGCACCGCGGTGTGCGCTCGTTCGTCTACACGAACGTCGACCGCGACGGGATGCTGCAGGGCCCCGACCTCGACGAGGTGCGACGCATCGCCGGCGTGGTCCGCGGGCGCTTCCTCTACTCCGGCGGCATCGGGTCCGCCGACGACCTGCGGGGGCTGGCGGCGCTGCGCCAGGTGAACCTCGGCGGCGTCATCGTCGGCAAGGCGCTGTACGAGGGACGCTTCACGATCGACGAGGGCCAGCGAGCGCTGCAGGGAAGCTGACGCCGACGTTGGTTCCGGCGAGTTAGGCTTGCCGAACCCGCCTGGGCGGCGTTAATTTGCGGTTCCCGACCGACGGCGCCCGAGAGGACCCCGCATGAGCGCGCACCAGGACGGCACGACCCGCACGGAGGTGCTGAGGGCATCCCCGCCGATGTTCGACTCGCGTCTGCTCGACGCATGCTCGCGCGTGCACCCCGCGGTCCCGGCGATCCTCTTCCTGCCCGCCATCGTGCTGCTGCTCGCCCACGGCGCGGGTCGCGTGGGACCAGGGGCGGCGGTCGCGTGGGCGGCGGCGGGCTACGTCTTCTGGACGCTCACCGAGTACTGGATGCACCGGATCGTCTTTCACTTCGAGCCCGAGGACGGCCTCGGCGCGCGGCTGCACTGGATCATCCACGGCGTCCATCACGACCACCCGAACGACCCGATGCGCCTCGTGATGCCGCCGTCCGTCAGCGTCCCGCTGGCGATCTCGTTCTACGTGCTCTTCGTCGTGGTCCTCGGCGGCGCCGTCGCGCCGGCCTTCGGCGGCGGGTTCCTGGCCGGGTACCTGCTCTACGACATGACGCACTACCACGTGCACCATCACCGCCCGCGCACGCGCGCCGGGCGCTGGGTGCGCGAGTCGCACATGCGCCACCACTTCCAGGACGACACGCGCGGCTTCGGGGTCAGCGCGCCGTGGTGGGACCACGTCTTCCGGACCGCGCCGCGGCGCGCGCGGGCCTAGTCCCGGCCCTCGTTGCGAAGCAACTCGTGAGCTTTCCTCGCCGGGCCGCCGGGCGTATCAAGTCAGCGTGGACGAGAACTCGCGCCCCGATCTCCCGGGCCGCCGGCCGCCCCAGGGGCGCACCGGCGCCCAGATTCCGCTCGTGCAGGCCGCGATGCGCCGGCGCCGCGCCGAGCGCGCCTTCGAGGACTACGTCCGCGAGATGGCCCGCCGCTGGGGCGCGAGCGGCGGGGACGATCTGGCGAGCCCGGGGACGCCGCTTCCGCGCGCCTGACGGGCGGGCCGCGCGGACCGCGCGGCGCGACCACTAGCCTTGAGGGCGTGCACCTCAAGCGCGTGATCCCCTGCCTGGACGTCGATGCCGGGCGCGTCGTCAAGGGAACGAACTTCGTCGACATCCGCGACGCGGGCGACCCGGTCGAGCTGGCCGAGCGCTACGACGCCGAGGGCGCCGACGAGCTCGTCTTCCTCGACATCACCGCGACCCACGAGAAGCGCGACACGATCGTCGAGCTCGCGCGGCGGACCGCCGACAACGTCTTCATCCCGTTCACGATCGGCGGCGGGATCCGCTCCGTGCGCGACGCCCAGGCCGTGCTCGACGCCGGGGCCGACAAGGTGAGCGTGAACTCCGCGGCGGTCGCGCGCCCCGAGCTGATCGACGAGCTGGCGGCGCGGTTCGGCTCGCAATGCGTCGTCCTGGCGATCGACGCCAAGCAGGTCGTCGGCGGCAACGGCGACGGCGTCGACCTGCGCTGGGACGTCCACGTCGCGGGCGGGCGCACGAACACCGGGCGCGACGCCGTCGGCTGGGCGCGCGCGGCCGTGGAGCGCGGGGCCGGCGAGATCCTCCTGACGAGCATGGACCGCGACGGCACGAACGACGGCTACGACATCGCGCTGACGCGCGCGGTCTCCGAGGCGGTCGCGGTGCCGGTGATCGCCTCGGGCGGCGCGGGCGAGCTCGACCACCTCGTGCAGGCGCTGCGGGCCGGCGCCGACGCCGCGCTGTGCGCGTCGATCTTCCACTACGGCGCCTACCGCGTCGCGGAGGCCAAGGCGCACCTGTCGGCCGCCGGCATCCCCGTGCGGGGCTAGCGGCCCGGACCGGCGGGGGGCTACTCGCGCCCGCGCCCGTTCGTCCGGCGCGCCCTGCCCTCGCGCGGCCGGCACACCGTCCGGTCGTCGGCGCGCTTGACGCACACCAGCGGCCGCGGCACGCGGCACGTCTTGCGCCCGTTCCGGGTGAAGCAGACCTTGCGGCCCGCCCGCCGCGCCGCCGCGTTGCGCCGCAGCTCGTGCTTGCGGGCCGCGACGCGCCGGGCGAGCTTGCGCTTGCGGACGGCGACGCGCCGGGCGACCTTGCGCTTGCGGGCGCGCTCGGCGCGCGCGAGGCGCCGGTTGATCGCCTTGCGGCGCTCGACGGGGTCGCGCAGGCGCACGCGGCTGTCGCGGCGCGCCTGGGCCGGCGTGCTGAGCATGAACAGGCTCGAGTAGCCGTTGAGGTACAGCCGCCGGCCGTCGGAGATGACCGGGTTGAACGCCCCGCGCGCGGTCCGCCACACGAGCTTGCCCGTGCGCGCGCCGACGGCGCCGCTCGAGCGCGCCGAGAGGTTCGAGTAGAAGACGAGGTCGCCGACGACCGTCGCCCCGCCGGAGATCTTGCCGCGCGCGTCGTGCGTCCAGCGCACCCGGCCGGAGCGCGCGTCGAAGGCGTACAGGCGGCCGTCGTAGGACCCGACGTAGACCGTGGGGCCGACGCCGTCCACCGAGGCCACGGCGGCGGAGGAGTAGACGTAGTTGCCGGTGCGGTGGCGCCAGGCGAGCCGGCCGCTGCTGGCCGCGAGCGAGTAGACGAACCCGTCGAGGCTGCCGATGTAGACGCGCCCGTAGGCGACCGCCGGCGTCGCGTAGAAGCGCCCGGCGCGCAGCCCGAGCGCGCTGCCGGCGCTGCTCGTGCGCCAG
>JAXDHC010000269.1:0-8710 GCA_034664705.1 Solirubrobacteraceae bacterium | reverse complement strand
TCGGCGGCGTCATCGCCGGCGTGCTGAGCGACCGCATCGGCCGGGCGCGCACGCTGATGCTCACCGTCGCGGTCTACTCGCTCTTCACGCTGCTGTCCGGCCTGGCGTGGAGCTACGAGTCGCTGCTGGTCATGCGCGTGTTCCAGGGCATCGGCTTCGGTGGCGAGTGGGCCGTCGGCGCCGTGCTCGTCGCGGAGATCGTCCGCCCGGAGTCGCGCGGGCGCGCGCTCGGCGTCGTGCAGAGCGCGTGGGCGGTCGGCTGGGCGCTCGCCGTCGTCGCCTACACGATCGTGTTCTCGCTCGTCAGCGAGGAGCAGGGGTGGCGCGTGCTCATGTTCCTCGGCGTGCTGCCCGCCGTCCTGATCTTCTACATCCGCCGCCATGTCGCCGATCCCGAGGTCTTCCGCGAAACGCGCGACCGCGAGCGCCGCGGCGACCGCGAGACGGCGCACGGCCACGCCGCCGAGCTTCCGCTGAAGCAGATCTTCCGCCGCGACCTCCTGCGCACGACGATCGCGGCGTCGGTCCTGGCGACCGGCATCCAGGGCGGCTACTACGCGATGTTCACGTGGATCCCCACGTTCCTCAAGGAGGACCGCGACCTGAGCGTCGTCGGCACCAGCGGCTACCTCGCGGTCGTGATCGCCGGCTCGTTCCTGGGCTACCTGTCCGCCGGCTTCGTGCACGACCGGCTCGGACGCAGGCGGACGTTCGCGCTCTTCGCCGGGCTCGCCGGCGCGGCGCTCGTCCTCTACTTCCTCGTGCCGCAGGGGTCGAACACGACGCTGCTCTTCGTCGGCTTCCCGCTGGGCTTCTTCGCGTCCGGGTGCTTCTCGGGCTTCGGCTCCTACCTGTCCGAGCTCTTCCCGACGCGCGCGCGTGGGACGGGCGGAGGCTTCTGCTACAACGTCGGGCGCGGCATCGGCGCGCTCTTCCCCGGGATCATCGGCTTCCTGGCGGCGGCCATCGGGCTCGGCGGCGCGGTCGCGTTCGGCGTCCTCGGCTACGTGATCGCCATCGCGGCGCTCGCCTTCCTGCCCGAGACGAACGGGCGCGAGCTCGCCGCCGACTGAGCGGCGGCTAGGCCTGCGCCTGGCGGGCCTCGTGCTCGTCGGTGACGAACATATGCCCGGGCTGGTGGGTGATCATCAGCTCGGGGCGGCTGGCCGCGGCGACCGCCTGCGGCGTGACGCCGCAGGCCCAGAACACCGGCACCTCGCCGTCGCGCACCTGCACCGGGTCGCCGTACTCCGGGCGCTCGAGGTCCGCGATCCCGATCGCCGCGGGGTCGCCGATGTGGACCGGGGCGCCGTGGGCGTGGGCGAAGCGCCCCGTCACCTGCGCGGCGCGGATCGCCTGGGCGGGGAGCATGGGGCGCATCGAGACGACCATCGGCCCGGCGAAGCGGCCGGCCGGGCGGCACGTGATCGCGGTCCGGTACATCGGCACGTTGAGGCCCTGCTCGATGTGGCGGACGGGGAGGCCGTCGGCGAGCAGCGCGCGCTCGAAGGTGAACGAGCAGCCGATGAGGAAGGCGACGAGGTCGTCGCGCCAGTGCTCGACGATGTCGGCCGGCTCCTGGGCGAGCTCGCCGTCGCGGTAGACGCGGTACCCAGGTACGTCGGTGCGCAGGTCGGCGCCGGGCGCGGTCTGCCGGGGCTCGGGGGAGCCCGGGTCCGTCACCTCCAGCACCGGGCACGGCTGCGGGTTGTGGACGCAGAAGCGCAGGAAGTCCAGCGCGTCGGCCTCCGGGAGGACGACGAGGTTGGCCTGCGTCCGGCCGGGCGCGAGCCCCGCGGTCGGGCCCGCCCACGCCTTGCGGCGGATGGCGTCGCGCAGGGCGCCGGGACGGGCGAGCTCGTCGGCGGTCAGCGTCATGGCCGCTGTCCGCGCGCGGCGTCGCGCGTCGCGCGCAGATGCCCTTCGAGGAGCTCGCACACCACGTCGGGGTCGTCGCCCTGGAGCGCCGCGGCGATCTGGCGGTGCTCGGCCACGAAGCGCTCGGCGCTGCCGGGGCTCCGCGACAGGGCGACGGCGGCGATGCGCTGCTGGCGGTCGCGCAGCGAGTCGTACAGGCGCGCGAGGATGACGTTCCCCGCGGCGGCGACGATCCCGCGATGGAAGCGGCGGTCGGCCGGCGCGAACGCGGCGGCCGAGCCGCCGGCGGCCGCGCGCTCCTGGTCGGCGATCGCTGCGTCGAGCTCCGTCGCCAGGCGCGCGCCGGCGCCTGCCGCGACGATCCGGCGCGCGCAGTGCTGCTCGACGAGCAGCCGCGCCTCGAAGACGTCCTCGATCTCGGAGGCCGCGACCGGGACGACGAGCGCGCCGCGCTTGGGGTAGAGCTCGAGCAGGCCCTCGGCCTCGAGCTGGACGAACGCCTGGCGGACCGGCGTGCGGCTCAGGCCCAGGCGCTGGGCGAGCTCGTTCTCGCTGAGCAGGGCGCCGCCCGGAAAACGGCCGTCGAGCAGCCGTTCCTTGACGTGGGCGTAGACGCGGGCGGTGGCTGAGGCGCCGCCGGCCGGGGCGGTGGGGACCGAGCTCATCGGCGCCCGGTCGCGCGGGGACAGGACCACGGGGAGGCCATGTCCGCTATGCTAGTGTGCAGCTTGAGTGCAAGTTGCATCCAAGCTCTCTCCTCCCCGGTCGCGCCCGCACACCCTGCGGGCGCGACTACGTTCTGGGCCCGGTCGCCGCGCGCCGTCGCGACGTCCGATCCGCGACCGCCGGCCGTCGCTCGGCTGGCTCATGTGGGGCTTTGCCGCCGGCCTGTACTTCGTCGCCGTCTTCCACCGTATGGCGCTCGGCGTCGCCGCGCTCGAGGCCGAGCGCCGCTACCAGGTCGGCGCCGGCGCGCTGTCGGCGTTCACCGCCGTCCAACTCGGCGTCTACCTGGCCATGCAGGTGCCCGTCGGCCTCGCCGCGGACCGCATCGGCCCACGGCGGTCGCTCGCGGCGGGGATGGCGGCCATCGCGCTCGGCGAGGCGATCTTCGCGCTCGGCGGGACGCTGCCCGCGGGGCTGGCCGGCCGGGCGCTGATCGGGCTCGGCGACGCCTTCGTCTTCGTCAACGTCCTCCGTGTGGCGCACACGTGGTTCGAGCCGCGCCGCGCGGCGCTGCTCACCGGCCTGACGGGCCTCATGGGCGCGCTCGGCCAGCTTCTGACCACCGTGCCCGTGCATCTCGCGCTCGGGCGGCTCGGCTGGACCGCGACGTTCGCCGGCGCCGCGGCGATCACGGCGCTGCTCGCCGTCGCGGCGCTCGGCATCGTCCGCGACGCGCCGGGGCACGGGCCCGCGCATGACGCCCCCGGCCACGAGCCGATGCGCGCGACGCTGCGCACCGCCTGGAGCCAGCAGCGCACGCGCCTGGGCTTCTGGGCGCACTTCGGCCTCATGGCCCCGTTCGTGACGATGACCGCGCTGTGGGGCTACCCGTGGCTCGTCGAGGCGCAGGGCCTCGGGCGCGAGACGGCCGCGGCCTGGCTCGCGATCGCCGTTGTCGTCCTCGGTGCGAGCGCGCCCGTCGTCGGGCGGCTGGGCGGCCGCGGCCCGGCGATGCAGCTGCGGATGGCGCTCGCCACGACGGCGGCGCTCGTGCTGTCGTGGGGCGTCGTCCTCGCCTGGCCGGGCGCGCAGCCGCCGCACGCGGTCATCCTGCTCACGCTGATGATCACGGGCCTCGGCGGCTCGGTCGCCGTCGTCGCCTTCATGCTCGCCCGCGCCGGCAACCCGCCGCACGTGGCGGGCAGCGCGACGGGGCTGGTGAACTGCGGCGGCTTCCTCGCCGGCTCGGCCGCCGTGCTTGCCACCGGCGCGCTGCTCTCCCACGACGGGCGCAGCGCCCTGGACTTTCAGCACGCGCTGCTGCCGATGCTGGCGCTGTCGATGCTCGCGCTCACCCAGCTCGCGCGCCTGCGGCGCGCGTAGCGCCGGCTCAGAGGGCGGCGGCCTCGGCGGCGAGCGGGCGCTCGCCCGCCTGGCGCCGGCTCAGAGGGCGACGGCCTCGGCGGCGAGCGGGCGCAGCTCCTCGGCGTAGGAGACGGAATGGCGCGCGATCTCGCCGCCGGGGCGGATCTCGTAGGCGCCCATCCGCCACAGCGGAGGCGAGTACGCGTGGATCGTCACCGCGGGGCCGGCGTTCGCGTGACGGACGCGATGGATGTCGGACGCCGCAAACGTGAAGCTCCGTCCGGCGCCGACCGTGCGCGACGTGGCCGGGCCGCCGAGCACGAGGCGATCCTCGGTCACCGCCCCCTGCACCACGACGACCGCGCCGCCGGAGCGGTCGTGGTCGTGGAAGCCGGTGTCGTGGTCCTCCATCCAGCAGATGAGCCACACGGCGACGTGGTTGTCGCGCAGCAGCTCCTCGTACACCCGCTCGCCCGGGTCGTGGCGCACGAGGTGCGCCCACAGGTCGCGCCGCGCGGCGAGCCGGCGGACGAGGTCCTCGAGCTCGGGGCGGTCGAGGTCGCGGTCGTGCGGCCGGGCGATCATGCCGCCACCGGGTCGCCGGTCAGCAGCCGGGCGGGGTTGGCCGCGCGCAGCGCGTGCTCGCCCGCCGCGCCGAGGGCCGCGGCCGGGGGCGCGTCGACCACGGGCCGGTCGGAGCCGTGGACGAGCTGGTCGATGCCGACGACGCCGCCGACGGCCTCGATCGCGCGCGGCCCGTAGGACGACGTGTCGTAGAAGGTCAGCGGGTCGAAGGCGGCGTCCGCCGGACCGCCCCGGCCGGCGAGGCGCTCGACGTGCAGCGGCGCGGCCCCGGCGAGCGCGACGAACAGCACGCGCAACCGGGGGAGGGCGGGGCGGCCCCAGCCGGCGAAGGCGTGCCAGGCGGCGTGCAGCTCGGTCACGTAGCTCACCGCCGGCGGCCACCATGCGACGCGCGGCGCGCCGGCCGGCGCCGGGCCCGGATGGACGAGCAGGGGCCGCTCGCTGTCCTCGAGCGCGCGCAGCAGCGGCTCGAGGCGCTCCAGGCCCTCCGGCGTCGCGAGCGCACCGGCGGCGAGCGACACGCCCACGGCCCCGCGGTCGAGCAGGTCGTTCACGTCGCGCGCCTGGGGGTCGGCGGTCGCGACGGCACCCCACACGCCGAACGGCTCGGCGAGCCCGAACACGCCGTCGTGCCAGGCGTCGAGGAGCGCGCCGGCCTCGCCGTCCGGGAGCGCCTCGATGCCGAGCGGGACGGAGTTGCACAGCAGCGCGGCGTCGACGCCGTCGGCGGCGAGCGCCTCGGCGCGGGCGGCGGGATCGTGCGCGCCGCGGTCCACGACGAAGTCCGGCTCGCCGTCGAGGCGCAGGACCCAGTCGTCGCCGTGACGACGCAGGCACGGCGGCGCGGAGCGCCGGGCGAGGGCCTCGAGGAACGGCTCGGGCCAGAGGTGCTGGTGGACGTCGAGGGCGAGGGGCGGCATCGGGGGCCGGATAATACCCATAAAGTCGACAGGATTTATAGAGATGACCTCCGGTGGCGTCGGCGGGCTCGATCGCGACGCTCCGCGCGCCCGGGCCGACCCCTCAGCCGCGGGCGTTCATCGCGGCCCACACGGCGGTCGCCGTCATGGGCAGCTCGCGCATCCTCGCCCCGGTGGCGGCGGCGATCGCGTTCGCGACGGCCGCCGCCGCGGCGATGACCGGCGCCTCGCCGATGCCCTTGGCACCGAACGGGCCGTCGGGGGCGGGGACCTCGACGATCCCGGTCTCGATCGGCGGGACCGCGCCGAACGACGGGATCGCGTAGTCCACGAACGTGCCGGTGCGCAGCTGCCCGTCCTCGTCGTGGCGCAGCTCCTCGTAGAGCGCCCAGCCGAGGCCCTGCGTCGTGCCGCCGAGCATCTGCCCCTCGACGAGCGCGGGGTTCAGCACGCGCCCGACGTCCTGGACGACGACGTGGCCCAGCAGCGTGACCTGCCCGGTCTCGGCGTCGACGCGCACGTGCGAGAGGTGGGCGGCGGCCGACGGCGCACGGCTCGTCTGCGCGACGCCGGCGTGGCCCTCGACGGGCGCGTAGGGGCTGCCGAAGGTGAGCACGCGCTTGGCGAGGCGCTCGATCCCGATGCCCTGGGCCGGCGAGCCGGTCGGCCGCACCACGCCGTCGGCGATCTCGAGGTCCTCGGGCGCGATCTCGAGTTCCTGGGCGGCGATGTCGAGGAGCTGCTCGCGCGCCTGCTCGGCGGCGCGCTCGACGGCGCGGCCCACCGTGTACGTGATCTTGCTGCCGCCGCTGAGCCCCGCGTACGGCGCGCCCGCCGTGTCGCCGGCGACGACGCGCACCTGCTCGGGCGCCAGGCCGAACGTCTCGGCCGCGATCGCGACGAAGCCGGTCTCCACGCCGCTCATGTCCACGGCGCCGGTGATGATCGTCAGGCCGCCGTCAGCGTCGAGGCGACAGGTCGCCGCCGCCGGCTCGAGCCCGCCGGGCCAGTAGCCGATCGCCACGCCGACCCCCTCGCCGTCGGGGAGGTCGCCGCGGCCGCGCCAGAGCGGGTGGTCGCGCACGCGCTCCAGGCACTCGCGCGCCCCGAAGGCGGGGAACGGGTCGCCGTCGACGCCCGGGTCGCCCTCGGCGATGACGTTGCGCAGGCGCAGCTCGATCGGGTCGAGCCCCAGCTCGGCGGCGAGCTCGTCGAGCAGCGTCTCGACCGCGAACGCGGCGGGCGTCGCGCCGGGCGCCCGGTACGCGCCCGACGGCACGCGGTTCGTCAGGACGCCATACGCGCGCAGATCGTGCGCCGCCCACCGGTACGGCCCGATCGTGAGCATCGCCGAGATCGCCTCGACGCCGAACTCCTCGTTCATCCCGCGGTCGCACAGGACGCGCCCGCGGATCGCGGCGAGGCCGCCGTCCGGCGTCGCGCCGAGCTCGAGGTCGAACACCTGCCCGGGCGCGGGGTTGCCCGCCGCGAAGTCCTCGATGCGCGTGTAGGCGAGCCGCACGGGGCGCTGCAGCACGAGCGCCGCTCCGGCGGCCAGCGGCTCGGGCAGCATGAGCTTGCCGCCGAACGCGCCGCCGAGCGGCGTCGGGCGCACGCGGACGCTGTCGAGTGGGCGCCCGAAGAGCTCGGCGAGCTGCTGGCGGCTGGCGAACGCGCCCTGGGTCGCCGTGCTGACGACGAGGTCGCCCTCTGGATCGAGCCACGCCGTCGCGGCCTGCGGCTCGAGGTAGCCCTGGTGCACCCAGCTCGTGCGCAGCCGCGCGGACACCCGGGCGCCGGCGCCGGCCATCGCCGCGTCGGCGTCTCCGCGCGTCAGCCGCTGCCGGCCGTCGACGTTCTCCGACAGGTCCTCGGCGGGCGCGTCCTCGTCGCCGACGTCGACGCTGGCGTGCATGCCGCCGACGTCGTGGCCGTCGCCGCCCTGCTCGTGGATGCGCGCCGGCGGCGCGCCGGGCGCCATCGCCGCCTCGACGTCGAGGACCGCCGGCAGCGGCTCGAGCTCGACGACGACGGCGTCGACGCCGTCGGTCGCGGCCGCGTCGCTCTCGGCCACGACCAGCGCGACCGGCTGGCCGGCGAACACGACCTCCTCGCGGGCCAGCGGCTCGGCGCCGCGTCCCGACGTGCCGACGACGATCGGCAGGTCGGCCGCGGTCAGGACGGCGACGACGCCGGGGACGCGCAGCGCCGCGGCGCGGTCGATGCCGGCGATCCGGGCGTGGGCCTCGCCGGCGAGGACGAGGCGGGCGTGCAGCAGGCCGGTGACCGGCAGGTCGGCGGCGTAGCGCGTCGTGCCGCGCACCTTCGGCTCGCCGTCGAGACGGCGCCGCGAGACGCCGATCGTGCCGCTCACGCGGGCGCCGTTCGCGCCGTTTCAGTCCGGCTCGTCACCTGGGCGCACCCTACACCGGGCCCGGCGCGGGCCCGCCCGGCAGGTGCCCGCGACGGTCCAGCGTCGAACTTCTTCTCCGGATCGGCCGGTGGGTGGCAGACTGCGCGCGAGGCGACATGGGCCAAGAGGTCACCGCCAAGGTCTTCAGCCGCGAGGACCGCCAGCGCTATCGCCACAAGGTGCGCAGCTGCCTGGACGTCTTCGCGCGCATGCTCGCCGAGGCGCGGTTCGACGGCGAGCGGCGCTCGGTCGGCCTGGAGATCGAGCTCAACCTCACCGACGACGCGGGCGACCCGGCGATGACGAACGCCCGCGTCCTCGACCGCATCTCCGACCCCGACTTCGTCACCGAGCTCGGCCAGTTCAACGTCGAGATCAACATCCCGCCGCGGCTGCTTCAGGGCGCCGCACTGTCCGAGCTCGAGGCGACGGTGCGCGCGAGCCTCAACCACGCCGAGGAGCGCGCCCGCGAGGAGCACAGCCACATGATGATCGTGGGCATCCTGCCGACGATCACCGACGGGCACCTCAACGCCGAGGCGCTGAGCGCCAACCCGCGCTACGAGCTCATCAACCAGCAGATCTTCGCCGCCCGCGGCGAGGACCTGGAGATCTCGATCGGCGGCGTCGAGCGCCTGTCGACCTTCGCCGACACGATCGCCCCGGAGGCGGCCTGCACGAGCGTGCAGCTGCACCAGCTCGTCGACCCCGAGGACTTCTCGCGCCACTGGAACGCCGCGCAGGCGATCGCCGGCGTGCAGGTGGCGATCGGGGCGAACTCACCGTTCTTCTTCGGCCGGGAGCTGTGGCGCGAGACCCGCATCGCCCTCTTCGAGCAGGCGACCGACACGCGCCCGGAGGAGCTCAAGGCCCAGGGCGTGCG
>JAXDHC010000268.1:0-3073 GCA_034664705.1 Solirubrobacteraceae bacterium | reverse complement strand
ATCGCCTGCGGGGCGGGCGACAACGGGATCGGGATGGCCGGCGCGGGCCTCAACTGCCGGCTGCTCATCATCAAGTCGGACTTCACGGACTCCAGCGTGGCGGCATCGATCGTGTGGGCCGTCGACCACGGCGCCGACGCGATCAACATGAGCTTCGGCACCGCCCCGGGGGCGCATCCCTCCAAGCCGGTCATCGACGCCATCGACTACGCGGTCGCCCGCGGCGTCCTGCCCGTCGCCGCGGCGGCCGACGATCCCGTCGAGGACCAGGGCTATCCGGCCAGCGCCCTGCAGCCGGCCGGCACCGGGCCGGACCTGGGGCAGGGCCGCGGCCTGTCGGTGACCGCCGCGGACTTCCTGGACCGGCGCGCGCGGTTCGCCGGGCGCGGCACGGAGATCTCGCTCGCCGCGTACGGCACGTACGAGGGCGACGACGAGGACGGCCCGCCCGGGATCTTCGGGGCGTTCACCGCCGCGCCGAACGCGCTCGACACCGGCACCCAGGGCCGGCCGTGCCGCTGCCGCGCGACCTTCGCCGGCGACACGCGCTACGCCTATCTGCAGGGCACCTCGATGGCGACGCCGATGGTCGCCGCCACGGCGGCGCTCATGCACCGGCTCAACCCCGACATGGGGGCGCTCGAGCTCGCGCGCATCCTCAAGCAGACCGCGCGGCGCCCGCCGGGCAGCGGGTGGACGCCCGAGCTGGGGTGGGGGATCCTCGACGCGGGCACCGCCCTGGCGACCGTCCGCACGCTGGACCGCCGGCCGCCGTCGTCGAAGATCCGCCGCGCGCCGCGCCGGACGCGGGCGCGGCGCCTGACGTTGCGCTGGACCGGCCGCGACGTCCCGCGCGCGGGCGTCGCCGTCACCGGGCTGGGCGGCTTCGAGCTGTGGCGCTCGGTCGACGGCCGGCCGCCCCGCCGGATCCTGAGCACGCCGCGCCGGTCGAGCCGCGTGACCCTGCGGCGCGGCTCGCGCTACGCGTTCTTCACGATCGCCGTGGACCTCGCGGGCAACCGCGAGCCGGCGCCGCGGACGCCCGACGTCCGGATCACCGTCCCGCGCCGCTGACCCGGGCGGCCGGGCCGTCGCCGGCGTCGGCGCGCGCCGCTCCGCGGCCGCGACCGCGCCGGGCGCCGCCGTCCTCGGCCGCCGGCGCGGCGGCGGCCCGCGCGAGCGCCACGAGCTCGGCCAGCGACGCCTCGACGCCCTCGGCCAGCGCGTCGATGTCGGGCATGGCGTCGTAGTCGCCGAGCAGCCCGAAGTTCATGTGGCCGTTGTAGGACATGATTGCGATCGCGAGCGCGTGGTCGCGCGGCAGGAACGCCACGGGGAAGACGTCGACCAGCTCGCGCCCGCGGACGTACAGCGGGAACTGCGGGCCCGGCACGTTCGTGACGAGCAGGTTGAAGAGGCGCGTGGAGAAGTTGAGCCGCGACGCCTGCGCCAGGATCGTCGGGGGCGCGAAGTTCTGGACGCTCGCCAGCACCTCCGCGCCGACCGCCTGCTTGGACTCCTTGAGGCCGTCCATCGCCTCGCGCACCGCGCCCAGGCGCAGGAGCGGGTCCTCGATGTAGACGGGCAGCGGCCCGCGCATCGCCGCCAGCCGGTTGCCCATCGTGCCGCGCTCGTGGGTGGCGCGGATCGAGACGGGCACGAGCGCGCGCAGCTCCAGGCCCTCGGTGCGCACCCCGCGCGCCTGCAGCCACTGGCGCAGCGCGCCGCTCACGACGGCGAGGACCACGTCGTTCACCGTCCCGCCGAAGGCGTCCTTCACGAGCTTGAAGTCGCCGAGCTCGTTGCGCACGACGGCGTAGCGGCGGTGCGGGCCGATCGGGACGTTCAGCGGCGTCGACGGCGCCGGGTTGAGCCCGGCCCACACGACCTCGCCGATGCCCTCGGCCGCCACGCGCGCGCCGTGCAGCGCCTGCTGGGGTCGCGCGAGCATCCCGACCGCCTGCGTGGCGGTGCGCACGCCCGTCCGCAGGAAGTCGCGCGCGCCGGACGCCAGCACTTCCGCCGGCGTGGGCTCCGCGGCCGGGCGCCACGGCTCGTCGGGGTGCTCGATGGGCGTCGGCTCGCGCGTGAGGTCGAACATGAGCGTCGCGAGGTCGACGCCGCCGATCCCGTCGATCATCGCGTGGTGGCTCTTGTTGATCAGCGCGAAGCGGTCGTCCTCGAGGCCCTCGATGAACCGCATCTCCCAGAGCGGGCGCGAGCGGTCGAGCTGCTCGGAGAACATCCGCGCGGCGAGGCGCATCAGCTGGCTCTCGGTCCCCGGCGGCGGCAGCGCGGTGCGGCGCACGTGGTACTCGATGTCGAACGCCGGGTCGTCGACCCAGAGCGGGCGGCCGGTCGCGGCGGGTGGCACGGCGAGCTTCTGGCGGTAGCGCGGGACGAGGTGCAGGCGGCTGCGGAGCGTGTCCAGGAGCTCGCCGAAGGCCGGCGGCGGGCCCTCGAACGCGGTGACCGCGCCGTCGTGCATGTGCGAGGCCGGGCCCTCCTGGTGCAGGAACGCCGCATCGATCCCGGTCAGCCGGTCGAACTGCTCGTGCGCCATGTCCCACCTCCTCGTCGCCGCGCCGGTGCGGGGGTACCCTACCGGCGCGGCCGGGCCGCGCCGCCGGGCCCGGGCCGGTCCGTCCACGTCCCGTAGGCTGCCGCGCCGTGGAGGCCGCCGAGCCGTTCTCAGCGCAGCTGCGTCGCGCCGTCGATCCGATCTGGCAGGCCCAGCACGACCATCCCTTCGTGCGCGGCGTCGCGGACGGCACGCTGCCGGTCGCGCGCTTCGAGCGCTACGTCCGCCAGGACTACGTGTTCCTCATCGACTACGGGCGCCTGCTCGCGCTCGGCGCCGCGCGGGCGCCCGACTTCCCGACGATGCGCCGCTTCGCCGACCTGACGCAGGCGATCCTCGGCGGCGAGATGGAGCTGCACCGCGCGTTCGCGCGCGAGTTCGGGATCGGCGACGCCGAGCTCGAGGCCGAGGAGCCGGCGTTCGTCACCCGCGCGTACACGGACTTCCTGCTGCGCACCGCCGCCCTCGGGGACTTCGCCGAGCTGGCCGCCG
>JAXDHC010000267.1:0-7850 GCA_034664705.1 Solirubrobacteraceae bacterium | reverse complement strand
CGCCGCGCCCAGGTCGACCGGGCGCCCCGCCTCCGCGGCCCGGTACAGCGCGGCGATCGTTCGGGCCTGGGCGACCGCGTCGTCGCGACCAAGGAGCGGCGGGCGCTCCCCGCGCGCCGCCGCCTCGACATCGGCGAGCTCGAGCGCGAACGAGTCGGCGGGCGCGGTCTCGAGGCGCTCCACGGACCCGTCGCGGCGCCGCAGCTCGATCGCCGACCGGCCCCCGGGCCACGGGTTCTCCAGCACGAGCGTACCCTCGTCGCCGGTGGCCTCGAGCCGCTGGTGCTCGGCGTAGGACAGGCCGCAGTCCAGGGTGGCGACGACCTCCCCGGGGAAGCGCAGCGTCGCGACGACCGCCACGTCGACGTCACCGCTGCCGCGGACCTCCTCCGCGTAGACCCGCTCGGGCTCGGCCCCGGTCAGCGCGCGCAGGCCGCTGATGCAGTAGCAGCCGACGTCCATGAGGGCGCCGCCGTCCAGCGCCCCGTCGAGCCGGATGTCGCGGGGGTCCTGCGCGACGAAGGAGAACCCGGCGCGGAGCGCGCGCAGGCGCCCGATCGCCCCGTCCTCGATCAGCACGCGCGCTCGCGCGATCTGCTCGTGATGGCGCCACTGGAGCCCCTCGGCGAGCACGAGGCCCTGGCGCTCGGCGACGTCGAAGGCCCGCTCGACGTCCTCCGGCCGGCGCGACATCGGCTTCTCGCACAGCACGTGCTTGCCGGCCTCGAGCGCCCGGATCGACCACTCCACGTGCAGCGCGTTGGGCAGCGGGACGTACACCGCGTCGACCTCCGGGTCGGCCAGCAGCGCGTCGTAGGAGCCGTGCCAGCGCGGGAGCCCGTGCTCGCGCGCGTAGGCCTCGGCGCGCTCCGGCGAGCGCGACGCGACCGCGACGAACTCGCCGCGGCCGCTGTTCAGCAGCGCCCCGTTGATGGCGGCCGTCGAGAGCAGGCCCCAGCGCAGGCCGCCGCCCGCCCGCGTCCCGTCGCTCATCCCGGCGGCCGCCCGCTCGCCGGCGTCATCGGCGTCACGTGATCCCGGCCTCGGCGCACGCGGACGCGTACCGGCCGGTGCAGATCTGCTTGGCCGTGAGGAAGCCGTCCCTGACGATCGTGTCGTCGATGTTGTCCTTCGTGATGGCGATCGTGTCGAGCAGGACCGACGGCACGTCCTCGCGCCCGTTGTTGGTCTTGGCCTTGGCGATCGCCGGCGGCGTCTTGCCGGTGGCCAGCGGGACCGCGAGGTCCGCCGCGGCCGCGGCGATCTTCGAGATCGGCTGGTAGACGGTCATGAGCTGCTCGCCGGCGAGGATGCGCTGGATGGCCGCGACCTCGGCGTCCTGGCCCGTGACCGGCCGCGCGGCGGGGTCGATCTTCGCGCCCTTGAGCGCCGCGATCACGCCACCGGCCATGCCGTCGTTGGCCGAGTACACGCCGTCGAAGCCGTTGTTGCCGACCGAGGTGATGGTCTGCTCCATCTCCTGCTGGGCCTTGTCCGGGCTCCAGTCCGGCGTGTCGTACTCCTTGACGACCTTCACGCCGGCCGCGTCCAGCACGCTGTGCGCGCCCTTCTTGTACGGGGCGGCGTTGCTGTCGGTCGGCGCGCCGTTGATCATGACCACCGGCGAGCCCTTGCCGCCGCTCGGAAGCGCCGCGAGCAGCGCCTTGCCCTGCTGCTGGCCCACCTTGAACGGGTCGATCGAGACGTAGTAGTCGAGGTCGGCGTCGGAGACGAGGCGCCCGTAGCTGATCACGGGGATCTTCGACTGCTTGGCGCGCGTGACGATGCTCGCGGCGGACTTGACGTCCACGGCGTCGAGGACGAGCACCTTCGCGCCCTGCGTGATCGCCGCCTCGGCCTGCTGCTGCTGCTTGGCGGCGTCCTGGTCGGCGTTGGAGTAGAGCACCTGGCAGCCGCTGCACAGCTCCTTGACCCGGCGGATGAAGTTCGGGCGGTCCTGCAGCTCGTAGCGGGCCGTCTTGGACTCCGGGAGCAGGAACGCGATCTTCGCGGAGCCTCCGCCGGAGCCGGCGCTGCTGCCGCCGCTGCTGCTGCCGCCGCCGTTGTCGCTGCCGCCGCACGCCGCCACGCTGAACGCGAGCGCCGCCGTCACCGTCGCCATGGCGGCCGTTCGTGAGATCGACATCCGCCTCTCCTCTCCTGCCCGGGTGGTCACTCCGTCCCCCCGGTCCCGAGCACCCGAGGGCTCGCCCCAACCGTACCGGCCGATGCGACTCGCAGGGCCGGTCGATCGGCCGGGCGGCGCATCCCGGTGCGCCGCCCGGCCACGCGTCAGAGCCGCCCGTGGGCGCGGCGCCGCTGCCGCGACAGCGCGTCGAGCGACACCGCCGCGAGCAGCACGCCGCCGGTCACCATGAACTTGTCCGGCGAGGACAGCCCGAGCAGGTCCATCCCGTTCGAGATCGAGCCGATCACGAGCGCGCCGAGCAGCGCCGCCCAGACCGAGCCGCGGCCGCCGAACAGGCTGACGCCCGCGATGACCGGACCGGCGATGGCCAGCAGCAGCAGGTCGCTCGCGCCGGAGCTCTGGTTCACGGCCAGCAGCCGCGAGGCGGCGAGGATGCCGCCGAACGCCGCGAGCGTCGAGCACAGCGCGAACACCGACGTCCGCACGAACGTGACCCTGATGCCCGCGCGGCGAGCGGCCTCGGCGTTGCCGCCGACGGCGAGCACGTGGCGCCCGTAGGTGGTGCGCGTGATGAGCGCGTTGAACACGACGACGAGCCCGATGAGGATGAGCACGCCGACGGGCACGCCGCGATCGGCGTTGACGACCGCCACCGCGGCGAGGATCGCCAGGCTCGCCGCGCCGGTCCGCAGCGCGAGCGCCCCGATCGGTTCGACCTCGAGGCCCGCGGCCTGCCGCCGGCGCCGGTTCATGAGCGCCGTGCCCACGATCGCGGCGGCCGCGGCGATGCCCACGAGCCAGCCCAGCGGCTCCGCCAGGAACGTCCCGGCCAGGTTCGTGATCGCCGGATCGGACAGGTTGACGGTGCCGGTCTCGCCGAGGACCTTCAGCAGCGCGCCGGTCCACGCGAGCAGTCCGGCGAGCGTCACGACGAACGACGGGATCCCGAGACGCGTCGCGATCGAGCCCTGAAAGACGCCGATCGCCGTCCCGACGAGCAGGCCGGCGACGATCGCCAGGTACGGGTTCCATCCGTGCTTGACGTTGAGCACGGCGGTGACGCCGGCGGCGAGGCCGCTGACCGCGCCGACGGACAGGTCGATCTCGCCCAGCAGGAGCACGAGCACGACGCCGACGGAGATCGTCCCGACGGCCGCGATCTGCAGGGTGAGGTTCGTGAGGTTGACGGCGGTCAGGAACCGGTCGTTGAGGGCCGCGAAGATGACCCAGACGATCGCCAGCACGATGAGCACGCGCAGCGAGCCGAGCTCGCCCTCGGCCAGCTTGCGCAGCGCGTAGCCGATGCCCCGGCGCTCCTCGCCCAGCGCGGCCGCGCTGGCGGACATCGTGGGGTCCTCGGTCGTGCCGGGGGTTGCTCCGGGGGTCGCGGCGCTCATGACCCCACCTCCTTGGCATCCGGGCCGCCCAGGCGGCCCAGGTCGTCGTGGGCGCCGGTGATCGCGGCGAGCACGTCCTGTCGGTGCTTCGTCTCGGCGGGGAACTCGCCGGCGTTGCGCCCGAGGCGCAGGACGACGACGCGGTCGGCGACCTGGAAGACGTCGCCGAGGTTGTGCGACACGAGGATGACGCCGAGCCCGCGCTCGCGCAGGCGCACGACCAGGTCGAGCACCTGCGCGGTCTGCGCGACGCCGAGCGCCGCCGTCGGCTCGTCGAGGATGACCATCCGCGGGTCGCCGAGCAGCGACCGCGCGATCGCGATCGACTGGCGCTGGCCGCCCGACAGCGCGCCGACCTCGGCCCGCACCGACCTCAGCGTCCGGACGGCGAGCGACGCGAGGAGGTTCTTGGCCTCCTGCTCCATCGCGATCTCGTCGAGCGGGGCGAGCCCCGGGCCGCGGCGCTCCTCGCGGCCGAGGAACAGGTTCGCGACGACGTCGAGGTTGTCGCACAGCGCGAGGTCCTGGTAGACGACGGCGATGCCGAGCGCGGCCGAGTCGGGCGGCGCGGCGACCCGCACCGACCGGCCGTCCCAGACGAACTCGCCGTCGTCGGCCGGCGCGACGCCGGAGATCGCCTTGATCAGCGTGGACTTGCCGGCGCCGTTGTCGCCGACGAGCGCGACGACCTCGCCGGGGCTCACGTCGAAGTCCACGTCGGTGAGCGCCTGCACGGGCCCGAAGCTCTTGGAGACGCCGCGGAGCCGCAGCAGAGGGCCGCCGGCGGCCGGCGCCTCGAGGGCGCCGGCCTGCGTTTCCGCGGACATGTTCACGCTCCGAGCCCGGCGGCGGCGCACGCCGACGCGAAGCTCCCGCTGCAGATGTCCTGCACCTTCAGGAAACCGTCTTTCACGATCGTGTCCTTGATGTCGTCCCTGGTCACGGCGACCGGCTTCAGGAGGACCGACGGGACGTCCTTCGTGCCGTTGTTGACCTTGTCGTTGACGAGGCCGGCGCGCGGCTGCTCGCCCTTCGCGAGCGAGACGGCCAGATCGGCGGCCGCCTCGGCCTCCGGCTTGATCGCCTTGTAGACGGTCATGTACTGCACGCCGGCGACGATCCGCTGGATCGCGGCCAGCTCGGCATCCTGGCCGGTGACCGGGATCTTCTTCGGATCGAGGCCCGCGCCCTTCATGGCCGCGATCGCGCCGCCGCCGGTGCCGTCATTGGCCGCGTAGACGCCGTGGATGTTGCTCTTGCCGACCGACGTGATGGCCTGCTCCATCTCGGTCTGCGCCTTGTCGGGGCTCCAGTCCGGCGTGTCGTACTCCTTGGCGATCTTCACGCCGCTGGAGTCGAGCACCGAGTGCGCGCCCTGCTTGAACAGCTTGGCGTTGTTGTCCGTCGGCGCGCCGTTGATCATCACGATCGACTTGCCGTTCGCCGAGCCCAGCGCCTTGACGAGCGACTCGCCCTGGAGCTTGCCGACCTGCGCGTTGTCGAACGAGATGTAGTAGTCGACGTCGGCGTTCGTGATGAGCCGGTCGTAGGAGATCACGGGGATCTTCGACTGCTTGGCCCGGGCCACGATGCTCGAGGCCGACGCCGAGTCGACCGGGTCGAGCACGAGCACGTTCGCGCCGTTGGTGATGGCCGCCTCCGCCTGCTGCTGCTGCTTGGAGGCGTCCTGGTCGGCGTTGGAGTAGAGCAGCTCGCAGTCCGGGCAGGCCTGCTTGAGCTGAGCCGTGAACAGCGGCCGGTCCTGGGACTCGTAGCGTGCCGTCTTCGACTCGGGCAGCAGCAGGGCGATCTTCTTGCCGCCGCCGCTGCTGCCGCTGCTGGCGCTGCCGCCGCTCGTGCTGCCGCCGCCGGTGTCGTCGCCGCCGCTGGCGGCAAGGCCGAACGTCAGGGCGCAGAGCGCGCCGGCGATCGCCAGCGGCCTGCGTGAAATGGATGAACGCGTCACCTGCTCCTCCTCGTGTGGTGAGACATGTGCGGGACCGGAAGGGTCAAGGGGTCCTGGGACTCGTGGCCGGCGAGCGCGAGGGCGCCGAGCACCTCGGCGCGCTCGCCCAGGACGCCCGCGACGATGCGGACGTCCTCCGCCGCCGCCGGGATGGCGAAGCGGCGCACCGCCTCGCGCATCGGGTCCAGCAGCAGGTCGCCGGCGAACGACAGCTCGCCGCCGACGATCACGACGTCCGGGTTGATGAAGTTGCACAGGTCGGCGACCGCGCGCCCGACGACGCGGCCCGCGTCGTGGATGACCCGCTGGCAGCCGGTGTCGCCCTCGGCGGCGAGCGCGACGAGCTCCGCCACGGTGATCGGCCCGTGCGAGCGGCGCAGCAGCTCGCAGAGGGCCGGGGCGGCGACGAAGGTCTCCAGGCAGCCGCGGTTGCCACACCGGCAGATCGGGCCCTGGGGATCGACCAGGACATGGCCGATCTCGCCGGCGATCCCGCCGGCGCCACGGAACGGCCGCCCGCCGATCACGAGGCCGCCGCCGATGCCCGCCGACAGCCGCAGGTAGGCCATGACCTCGAACCCCGCGCCCGCCCCGAACGTCGACTCGCCGAGCGCGCCGACGTTCGCATCGTTGTCGAGGTGGACCGGCATGCCCAGCCGCTCGCCCATCTCGGCCGCGGTGTCCAGGCCGTCCATCGACGGAAGGATCGCGCGCGACTCCACGAGGCCCGTGGCGCGGTCGATCGGGCCCGGGATGCCCATCCCCGCGGCGAGGACCCGGTCGCGGTCGACGCCCGCCTCGTCGAGCGCCTGGGCGGCGAGCCCGGCGGCCAGGTCGAGCGCCTCCTGGCCGGCCGTGTCGACGTCGATCTCCGCGCTGTTCTCGGCCAGGACGGTGAAGGACAGGTCGGAGACGGCGACGCGCACGTGGCGGTGGCCGAAGTCCATCCCGACGAGCGCGCCGGCCGACGGGTCGAGGGCGATGAGCACCGGCGGGCGGCCTCCCTCGGGGCCGCGCGGCGCCGTCTCGCCGTCGCGCTCGACCACGAGGCCCTCGCTCTGCAGGCCGGCGATCAGGCTCGAGACGGTCGAGCGGCTGAGCCCGGTCTGGCGGGCGATGTCGGCGCGGCTGATCGCTCCGCGCTGACGCAGCGCGTCGATCACCCGCAGCCGGTTTCGCTCGCGAAGGGACTCGAGGGACCCTGACCGCAACGGGGCCACGGCGCGACCCTCTTACATCTCGGCGAGGTTTGTCAAGACCTCGGCCAAACATCCGCTTCTCTGTCTGTCAGTACAGCCGCGGCTCGGATGAACCGCGGGCCCGACGGGTCGGGATCGCGGCGTCGGCGGCGCCGGGCCTCGTGTCGAGTTGGACCCGGAATACGGGCCGCAGGCAGACACTCGACCACCGGGGGACCGGAGGCGCTCCGGCGGTCGCCGGCGCGCGCCGCGGCGACCGTTGCGTGTCGAGTTCGTCCGCCTGAGGCTTACAGAGTCGACACGCAACCATGTCTGGCCATGCCGGGGCGCGCGTACCCGAGCGCGTGAGGACGGCCTCCCCCTCGATGCGACCCGACCACGCGACGCACAGCCGCGTGCGGCCGCGCGGAGCGCCACCGCCCGCCCGCGCCGCGCCGCGGCGCGGCGCGCCCTACTGCACCGTCCCGCCCGCGGCGCGCACGTCCGCGAGCGCCCGGTCGACGTCGCCGGGCTCCGCGTCGATGCCGCGCGACGCCGCCGTGTCGAGCGTCACCGCGAAGCCCTCGGCGAGCGCGTCGAGCGCGGTCGCGCGGACGCAGTAGTCGGTGGCGAGGCCGGCGACGGTGATGCGGTCGATGTCGCGCTCGCGCAGCAGCGCCGCGAGGTCCGTGCCGTCGAAGCCCGAGTAGCCCTCGGTCCCCGGGTCGCGGCCCTTGTCGACGACGACGTCCACCTTCGACGCGTCGAGCGCCGGGTGCAGCTCGGCGCCGTGGGTGTCCGCGACGCAGTGCTCGGGCCAGCGGCCGCCGGCGGCCGAGAACGAGCCGTGGTCGGCGGGGTGCCAGTCGCGCGTGGCGACGACGAGGTCGAAGCGGTCCGACCCGGCCAGCTCGCGCACCCGGCCGGCGATCGCGTCGCCGTCGGGCACGGCCAGCGCGCCGCCGGGCGTGAAGTCGTTCTGGAAGTCGATGATCAGCAGCGCCTCGCCCATCGTCCGCGATCATAGGAACGTGGCGACCCCGGAGCAGCTGCGCGAGGTATTACTGACGCCGGAGGAGGCCGCCGCGCTGGACGCCCCGGGCCGCGTGGACGCTGCTGTCCTCGTACCGCTCTACCTGGACGGCGGCATCCTGCACACG
>JAXDHC010000266.1:0-10317 GCA_034664705.1 Solirubrobacteraceae bacterium | reverse complement strand
CCGTTCTTCTTCGGCCGGGAGCTGTGGCGCGAGACCCGCATCGCCCTCTTCGAGCAGGCGACCGACACGCGCCCGGAGGAGCTCAAGGCCCAGGGCGTGCGGCCGCGCGTCTGGTTCGGCGAGCGCTGGATCACGTCGATCTTCGACCTCTTCGAGGAGAACGTCCGCTACTTCCCGGCGCTGCTGCCGGTCTGCGACGCAGAGGACCCGGCCGAGGTGCTGGAGCGCGGGGACACGCCCCACCTTGAGGAGCTTCGCCTCCACAACGGCACGATCTACCGGTGGAACCGCCCGGTCTACGACGTCGTGCGCGGCCGCCCGCACGTGCGCGTGGAGAACCGCGTGCTGCCGGCCGGCCCGACCGTGGCCGACATCCTCGCCAATGCCGCCTTCTACTACGGGCTCGTCCGGTGGCTGGCCGACGAGGAGCGCCCGATCTGGACGCAGATGTCCTTCTCGGCGGCCGAGGAGAACTTCCACGCGGGCGCCCGCCACGGCATCGACGCGCGCGTGTACTGGCCGGGCGTGGGGGAGGCGCCGGTGGCCGAGCTCGTGCTGCGCCGGCTGCTGCCGCTCGCCCACGAGGGCCTCGACCGCTGGGGCATCGACCCGGCCGACCGCGATCGGCTCCTCGGGATCGTCGAGCGCCGCTGCGTGGCGCTGCGCAACGGCGCGTCGTGGCAGAGCGCGCGGTTCCACCACCTCCACGACGACCGTGGGCTGGCGCGTGCCGATGCGCTGCGCGAGATGACGCTGCGCTACCGCGAGCACATGCACAGCAACGTGCCCGTGCACGACTGGCCGTTGTAGGGCCGGTCCGGGAGCGCGTCGCGGCGCCGGATCTCCGAGCGGATCGCCCGGCGAGCCGCTCAAGTTCGCCCGGAAGCTGTCGAGTACCAGCGCGAACAGCCCGCCGCGATACAGCGATCGGGCGATCTTCCCCGACAGGAACCGATCGTGTCCTCCACCCGAGTCCTCGCCGCGCTCGCCGCCATCGTCATCGCCCTCACCGCCGCCGCGCCCGCCTTCGGCGGGCCGGACGTGCTGCGCGTCGCCCGCCGGGCCCTCCAGGTCGCCGAGCGTGCCGACAAGAACGCGCGGGCCGTCAAGGCCGCCGCCGCGCAGGGCGCCGGCGCCGCCGGCGCCCGGGCGACGGCCGCCGACGCCAAGGCCGTCGCCGCCGACGGCAAGGCCGGGGCCGCCGACGCAAAGGCCCTCGCCGCGGACGGCAAGGCCGTCGCGGCCGACGGCAGGGCCGCCGCCGCCGCCGACGCCGCGGCCGCCGCGCACGCCGACGCGCGCCGCGCCCTCGCACCGGCCGGCGGGGATCGCATCGCCCCCGGCGCCGTGACCGGCACCCATGTCTCCGACGGCACCCTCGGCGCCGCCGACCTCGCCACCGGCGCCGTCACGGCCGCCGCGATCGCGGCCGACGCCGTCACCGGCGGGCGCGTCGTCGACGGCTCGATCGGCACGGCCGACCTCGCCGACGCCGCCGTGACCGGCGCGAAGCTCGAGGACGGCACGGTGAGCGCCGCGGACCTCGGGACGGGCGCCGTCACGACCGCCAAGCTCCTCGACGGCACGATCCTCGCCGCCGACCTGTCCGACGGCGCCGTCACCGGCGCGAAGCTCGCTGCCAACGCGGTCGCGACCGGCCACCTCGTCGACAGCGCGGTCACCACCGCGAAGATCCTCGACGGCGCCGTCGGCGACACCGACCTGGCCGGCAATGCGGTCAACAGCGCGAAGATCGCCGACGGCACCGTCGGCAGCGCGGACCTTGCGGGCGACTCGATCACGAGCACGAAGATCTCCGACGGCGCGGTGGTCACCGCGGACCTCGCCGATGGCGCGGTGACGCTGGCCAAGCTCGCCGGCAACGCCGTGAACGGCGCGTCCATCGTCGACGGGCAGGTCGGCGCCGCCGACCTGGCCGCCGACGCGGTGACCGCCGCCAAGATCCTCGACGGCGCGGTGTCCTCGGCCGACCTCGCCTCCGACGCGATCGTCAACGCGAAGCTCGCGACGGGCGCCGTCGACAGCCGCACGATCCTCGACGGCGCGATCCTCAGCGGCGACCTTGCCGGCAAGGCGGTCACGACCGCCAAGCTCGACGACGGCGCGGTCGACACCGCGCAGATCGCCTCGGCCGCCGTCCGCGGGGCGCAGATCGCCCCGGGGCAGATCACGACCTCCAAGCTCGCGGCGGGATCGGTCGATGACACGATCCTCGCCGGCTCCGCGGTGAAGTCCGCCCAGCTCGCCGCCAACGCGGTGAACGGCGGTCACGTCGCCGACGGCACGCTGACCGGCGCCGACCTCGCCGACGACAGCGTCGCGGCCGCGGAGATCCTCGCCGGTGCGGTCGGCGTCGCCGAGCTCGCCACCGACGCGGTCACGACCGCGAAGGTCCTCAACGGGCAGATCACGACGGTCAAGCTCGCCGACGGCGCGGTGACCACCGACAAGCTCGACGCCGGCGCGGTCACCACCGGGAAGCTCGCCGCCAGCGCCGTGGACGGCACGAAGGTCGCCGACGGCTCGCTGCGCGTCGCCGACCTCGCGTCGCCCGACGGCCTGGGCGGCCGCCTCAGCGGCACCGTCGCCATCGGTCCGGTCGTCACCGCCAACACGTGCGTCGTCGCCACGGCCGACGTCCCCGGGATCCAGCTCGGCGACCGGCCGATCGTCCACGTCGCCGCGGATCTCGAGTCCGGGCTCATCGCCGAGCCGGTCCTTGCCGATACACCCGACAAGTTGAGCGTCCGCCTCTGCAACATGACGGCGGGCGACCTCGGCGGCACCCCCCACACGTAGGGCTACCTCGTCCTTCGCTGATCCCGCCACCGCGCTCGTGCGCGCCGGTCGCCCGCGTCGCCGCGCGATCGCGGCCGCCGTCGCGCTCGTCGTCGCGGCCGGCGCGGTCGCCGCGCTCCTCGCGGCGGCCTCGGGCCCGCAGGCCGCGCCGCGCTTCCAGGCCGCGGACCGGTCGTTCTCGGTCGTCGTGCCGGCAGGCTGGCACGCGCTGGGCGCCCGCGAGCTGAAGGCGATGCCCGCGTCGCCCGCCGCGGTCCTGCGCCGCACCGACCGTCGCGGCATGATCGTCATCCAGCGTCGCCCGGCGCTCGAGCGCAACTCGCGCTCGCTGACCCGCGACCTGACGCGCCAGCTCCAGCGTCGCTTCGACGGCCTGCAGCCGGTGGGCTCGCGCACCGTGCCGCTCGGCTCCGGCCCCGGCTACGTCTACACCTTCGCCCGGCCGCGCGCCGGGACGGTCCAGAGCATCGCCGTCGCGCCGGTCCGCGACCGCACGTACACGATGGACGCCGTCGCGAGCGCCGCCGCCCCCGAGGTCGCCGCGCAGATCGGCGCGATCGTCCGGTCCTTCGACACCCCCGACCCCGTTCCCAGCTCATGACCAACCCCGTCTCCGCCACGCCGAACGCCGCCACCACGGCCCCGACCTCCCGCGCGCAGTCCAGCCGCACGGCGAGCGGGTCGTTCGCCGCCGTCCACGCCGCCGCCGTGGCCGACGGCAAGGAGAAGGCCAAGGACGCCGCCAAGGCGACCAGCGCCCCGAAGGGCGAGCGCACCGAGAAGGTCGACGGGCACCACTACATGGAGATCGTCGGCGGCCCGCGCAACGGGATGTTCGTCAACGACTCCGGCAACGCCCGCGACGGGGATGCGTTCGTGATGGTCAAGCGCGGCGGGCGCGAGTTCCACATCTACGGCACCGGCAGCGACCGCACGGTCTTCGAGGTCGGCCGCGGCGCCGAGGCCGGCGCCGCGCCCGTCCCCGCCGTGGGCACGGGCAGCACCCCGGCGGCGGGCACGACCGGCACCACGCCGGCGGCGAGCTCGCCGGCGTCCGGCTGACCCGCTTCGCCGCGCCCCCGCCTGCAAAGGTGAGGGCATGAGCGAGCGCTTCCCGCAACGCCCCTTCGCGGTCCCGTCCGACGCGACCGAGATCGTCGTCGTCCGCCACGGCGCGTCCGCGGACGCGATCGAGGGCGAGTCGTTCCCGCTCATCGGCGACCACGCGGACCCGCCGCTCTCGCCGGAGGGCCGCCGGCAGGCGGACGCCGTCGGCGCCCGCCTCGCGGACGTGCCGCTGGCCGGCATCTTCGTCACGCCGCTGCGGCGCACCGCGGAGACCGCCGGGCCGCTCGCCACGCGGAAGGCCCTCGAGCCGGTGGTCGTCGAGGCCCTCCACGAGGTGCACCTCGGCGAATGGGAGGGCGGCGAGTACCGCATCCGCGCCGCGCGGCGCGACCCGATCGTCCGCCGCGTCTTCGAGGAGCAGCGCTGGGACGTCATCCCGGGCGCCGAGCCGATGCACGCGCTGGCGCGCCGCATCCGGGCGGGGATCGCCGACGTCGTCGCCGCGATCGGCCCGGGCGCGGTGGGCGCCGCGTTCCTGCACGGCGGCGTCATCGGCGAGCTGTGCCGCCAGGCGACCGGCAGCCGCCCGCTGGCCTTCGTGCACGTCGACAACGCGTCGGTGTCGCGGCTCGTCGTGTTCCCCAGCGGCCGCTGGCTGCTGCGCAGCTTCAACGACACGACGCACCTCGACCACTAGATCGATCTAGGCTGCACGCGTCACGGTCCCCGCTGGAGGAGGAGAGATGGCCGCCGCCAAGACGATCGAGATCATCGGCCGCTCGAAGGAGAGCTCCGACGACGCCGTCCGCCAGGCGCTCGACGAGGCGCGCCGCACCGTGCGCAACATCACCGGCGTCGACGTGATCTCGAAGGGCCTGCGCGGCGACGACCTCGCCGAGTGGCGAGCGCTGGTCCGCGTCGCGTTCGTCGTGGATCGCGACGCGCCGGTCAGTGCACGCCGGTCGGCGGCCGCCGAGGCGGCCGCGCTGCGCCTGGAGGAGCGCGAGGAGTAGCCGGCGGCGCCCCGCTACTGCGGCGCGCGCGTCAGCTTGATGATCGAGAACACGGCGCCCTGCGGGTCGTTGAGGACCGCGAAGCGCCCCACCGGCGTGTCGGTGGGCTCGACCGGCACCTTGCCGCCGTGCTCCGCGGCCCGCGTGGCCGCGGCGTCGGTGTCGTCGACGGCGAAGTAGACCATCCAGTGCGCCGGCACCTCTTCGGGCCACTCCTCGTTCATCTCGATCATGCCGCCGACCGCGCGGCCGTCGAGCTTCCACTCGGTGTAGGACGTGTTCCCGTACGCGCTCGTGTCGCCCTGCCAGTCGAAGACCGTGCGATAGAAGCGCTTGGCGGCCTCGACGTCGCGCGCGGCGAGCTCGTTCCAGCACAGGGCGCCCGGCTCGTTGACGACGTCCGCGCCGTGGTGGCGCTGCGGCTGCCAGACGGCGAGCACGGCGCCGACCGCGTCGTTCAGGACGGCCATCCGGCCGGCTCCGAGCACGTCGAAGGGCTCCATGACGACCTGTCCGCCGCCCTGGCGGACGCGTTCGGCGGTCGCTTCGGCGTCGGCGACGCTGACGTACGTGGTCCACATCGCCGGCTGCCCCTCGGCCTGGACGGGTCCGAGGCCGGCGACGTTGCGCCCGCCGAGCTGGAGCATCCGGTAGCCGCCGGTCTCCTCGACCGGCCCGGTCTCAACCGACTCCCAGCCGAAGAGCCCGCCGTAGAACGTCGCGCTGGCATCCATGTCCGGCGAGGCGAGGTCCACCCAGGACGGCATCCCCGGCGCATACTCGCTGATCTCCGGCATGCTCCACGCTCCTCTCGCTCGGCTTCGGGGCGATCCTTTCAGGATCGGCCGGGGCCGGTGCGCGTGAGGTCTGCGGAGCGCCGGACGGGGTGCGCGCCGCGCGGGCGCGCGCCGCTCACCAGATCGCCGACGGGGCGACGATCGCCGACGGCCGCGGCATGGGGCGGACGACGGGGCGCATGTGGAGGTGCTGGGCGGTGCGGGCCGAGGTGGCGGCAGGCATGACGGGTGCTCCTTAGCGGGGGAAGCGGCGCCGGCGAAGCCGGTGCCGGCGGACCTGCTCGTCGCGCGCGGCGCCGAGGATGGCCTGGTTGATGAGCGAGGAGTTCATGTGGTCACTGTCCCACCGGGCGGCGGGGGCGCCCAGCGCGCTGGCAGGCGTCCGCGAGGTGCGGGTCCGACCTGCTGGAGGTGCGGCTCGCCGTACCTGTGAGCCTCAGCCGGCGTCGCCCAGCCAGCGCGGCTCGAAGGGGATCGGCTCCGCGTTGGGGACCGTGAACTCGCGGCGGGCGCTCAGCCCGCGCGGGTGGCCCAGCGCGAGCGCGCAGCGGATCGTCCCGTCGTGGCACACCACGAGCGCCGGCAGCGGGCCGCGTGCGATCTCCGTGAGCGCCGCGCGCACCCGGCGCTGGTGCTCGGCGAGCGTCTCGCCGCCGGGGAAGCGGAAGCGCTCCGGGTCGTCGCGCAGCTGGCGGTACAGGTCGCGCTCGGCGGCCTTGACGTCGGCGCGGGCCAGGCCCTCCCAGCGGCCCTTGTCGGTCTCGGCCAGGCGCTCGTCGAGGACGGGCTCGAGACCGATCCGGGCGCCCACGATCTCCGCGGTCTCCACCGTGCGGCCCATGGGGCTGGCGTACAGGCGCACGATGCCCCGGCCCGCGACGGCCTCCCCGAGCTCCGCGGCCTGCCGGCGGCCCACGGCGTTCAGCGGCATCTCGCTGCGTCCGAGCAGGATGCGCCGGCGCTTGGCGTCCGTCTCACCGTGTCGAGCCAGCAGGATCGTCGGCGGCGCCATGGTGGGCGCAGGATAGGGTCTTCCCGCGGGCTGTCGACACCGGGCGACGGTTTCTCGCGCGCGGGAATATCGCGTAACCTTCCCGAGCCGACGGGCTCACCAGAGCAGGGATCGCTCGCAGATGCTCCGAAGACGCCGCTCCGCCCACTCCATACCTGCTGCCGACGACAGCGCTCATCCGGGCGCCATCGGCGCCCGGCGCCTGATCGCCTCGATCGTCCGCCGCCACTGGGCGGCGCTCGGCGGCGCGGGCGTCTCCACGGTGCTCATCACGCTCGCCGAGCTCGCGCAGCCGTGGCCGCTGGCGTACCTGATCGACCAGGTCTTCACCGGGCAGTCGATCCCGTTCCGGTTCTCCGGCGACGAGGTCCGCGTGCTGGCGATCGTCGCCGGCGCGGTCATCGGGATCGCCATGCTCGACGCGCTGGCCGCCTACACCGGCGAGCTCTGGCTCAAGCGCGCCGGCGAGCGCATCGCCCACGAGCTGCGCCTGGCCATGTACACCCATCTCCAGCGCCTGTCGCTCGCCTACCACGACCGCAGGCAGAAGGGCGACCTGGTCACGCGGCTGACCGGCGACGCCAACGGGGTCGGGACGCTCTTCTCCGACAACCTCGGGGCGATCGGCCAGGCGGTGCTGACCCTCATCGGCATGATCGTCGTCAGCATCGTCATCGATCCCCTGCTGGGCGTCGCGATGTTCGCGGTGGCGCCGGTCCTCGCGGTCGTGACCTTCCACTACCGCCAGAAGGTGCGCATGGCCGCGCGCGGCCAGCGCCGGCGCGAGGGCGAGATCGCGTCGCTGGCCGCGGAGAGCCTGGCCGCCATGCGCGTGGTCAAGGCCTTCGGGGGCGAGCGCTACGAGGCCGAGCGCGTGTCCGAGCGCAGCGAGGAGCGACGCCGCCAGGGCGTCTACGCCGCGAACCTGGAGGCGCGGTTCGGCGGCGCGGTCGACGTCCTCGGCTCCGTGGCGCTGGCCGTCGTCCTCCTCGTCGGGTCGTTCCGCGTCGCCTCCGGCGCGCTCAGCATCGGCGCGCTCGTGGTCGTCGCGCAGTACGCGCGGCGGATGTACCGCCCGCTGAGCGACCTGGCGAAGGAGTCGACCAAGGTCTCGCGCGCGATGGCGCGGGCCGAGCGCGTGGCGGAGGTCCTCGGCGCCGACGAGGTCCTCGAGGACCGCCCCGGCGCGTTCGCCGAGGGTCGTGCGCGCGGGGAGGTCGAGCTGCGCGACGTCGCCTTCGCCTACGAGCCCGACCGCGCCGTGCTCGACGGCATCTCGCTGCACATCGCCGCCGGTTCGCGCGTCGCGGTGGTGGGTCCGTCGGGAGCGGGCAAGTCCACCGTCGGAGCGCTGATCGCCCGCTTCTACGACCCCGTCGCGGGCGCCGTCCTCATCGACGGCCGCGACGCGCGCGAGTGCTCGCTGGACTGGCTGCGCGACCAGGTCGGCATCCTCGTGCAGGACACGGTCCTGTTCACGGGCACGGTGAAGGACAACATCGCCTACGGGCGCGATGCGCCCACCGAGGACATCGTCCATGCCGCCCGGGCGGCCGACGCCGAGGACTTCATCTCCGCCCTGCCGGGTGGCTTCGACAGCGAGCTGGGGCCACAGGGCACCGGGCTGTCCGGGGGCCAGCGCCAGCGCATCGGGATCGCCCGGGTCCTGCTGCGCGACCCCCCGGTGCTGGTCCTCGACGAGCCGACCACCGGCCTCGACGCCGCCAGCGAGGCGCAGGTCATGGACGGCCTCACCGCGCTGATGCGGGGACGGACGACGATCCTCATCACGCACTCGATGGCGCTCGCGCGTCAGGCCGATCGCGTGATCGTCGTCGAGGCGGGGCGCATCGCCCAGGAGGGGACGCCGGAGGAGCTCCTGGCGGTGCCCGGGGCGTTCCGGCGCCTCGCCGCCGAGCAGGGCCTCGTCCCGCGCCGGCGACGCGCCGCGCCGCCGCCGGATCCGGCGGTCCCGAGCATGCGCACGCTGCTGGACCCCGACGGCGCCGCGCCGGTGCTCCAGCGCTCGCTCGGCGCGGCCCGTCGCCTCGACGACGTCGTGGTGCGGCGCGTGATCTACCGGCCGGGCGCGGACCTCGTCGTGCTGTACCGGACGGTCGTCGACGGCCACCGCCACGAGGCGGTGATCACCGCCGGCGGCGACGGCGCGCTTCAGGACGTCGCGGGGGACCCCCGGCATCTGGCCACCGCCCGCGCCGTCGACGGCCGCACGCCGGCGGCCACGCCGTTGAGCTACGACGACCGCGCCCGCGCGCTCGTGCAGTGGCTGCCGCTGGACCTCGCCCTGCCGCTGCTGTGCGTGGCGCCCGACGTGCTGGCCGCCCACCTGCGCGAGCTGGGCGTCGACCTCGGCGACGGGCCCGTCGAGCCGGTCCGCCAGTCCTACACGCCGGGCCACCGGGCGACGGTGCGCGTCGGCGACCACGTGCTGCGCGGCTACGGCGCCGAGGACGCGTTCGCGCGCGCGCTCGCCGGCTGGCGGATCGCCTCCGGCGGCGTGATCGGGCGCACGCAGGGTCCCAGGCGCTGGGGTGGACTCGTGCGGCCGCTGCAGCGCCGGCGGGACGTCGGCGGCCCGCCGCAGCCGATGACCGCCGTGTTCGAGGGCGCCCTCCCGCGGCTGCGGGCGACGGCGCAGCTCGTCATGGACGGCACGTCGGCCGGGAGCGCGGCGCACGCGGCGCACGCCGCCGGATCGCTGCTGCGTCGGATCCACGGCCTGAGCGCCGAGGGCCTCCCGGAGCGCTCGGTGGCCGACACCCTCGACGCCGCACGGCGGTCGGCCGACGTGCTGCGGGCCGTCGATCCCGCTGTCGGCGCGCAGGTGGAGCGCCTGATCGAACGCCTGTCCCGGCGGGCTCCGGACGCCGGCCCGCAGGTGACGTCGCACGGCGACTTCCACGTCAGCGAGCTCATCCGCCGCGACGGCGAGCTGGCGGTGCTCAGCGTCGACGACGCCTGCCGGGCGGCGCCCGCCCGCGACCTGGCCACGTACGCGGCGGACGCCGCCGCCCGCGATCACGCCGACCCCGCGGGCGTCCTCGACGCGCTGGTGGACGGCTACGGCGCCCGGCCCGAGGCGCTGCGCTGGTATCTGTCCGCGCTGCTCCTGCGCCGGGCGGAGCGGCCGTTCCGCACGCTGCAGGAGGACTGGCCGGCCCGCGCGGAGGAGCTGGTCGCCGCCGCGGACGCCGCCCTGGGCGACTGACCGGTCCGCCGGCGGCGTCAGTCCGCGAGGAGGCGCTCGAGGCGCTCGACGGTCGCGCCGACCTCGGCGCCGTCGGGAAGGCCCGTCTCCAGCCGGGACGCCAGACGCGCCAGCTCGGCCCGCGCGCGGTGCGCGGCCATGCGCTGCTCGCCGGGCAGGCGGCCCGCAGGCTCGCGCTAGCCGCTCAGGTACGCGGCGGCGAGGCGCCGGTCGCCGCGGCTCGTGCCGAACAGCTCCGCGCCGTGGTGGGCCAGGATGGTGAGCATGGCGCTCAGGTCCGAGCACGGGTCGGCGACGGCCGCGTCGTCGAGGTCGAGGAGGGGCGAAGCTGCGGCCGTCGTGCAGGAGGTGGTCCGGGTCGAGTCGAGGTGGCAGAAC
>JAXDHC010000265.1:0-15286 GCA_034664705.1 Solirubrobacteraceae bacterium | reverse complement strand
ACCGCCTGGGGATGGGGCAGGACGACCGCGAGCGCTTCGAGCGCGCGATCCACGAGCCCTACGGCGCGGTCCTCGTCACGGGGCCGACCGGCTCGGGCAAGTCCACGTCGCT
Organism: Solirubrobacteraceae bacterium; assembly: GCA_034664705.1. Lineage (GTDB taxonomy): Bacteria > Actinomycetota > Thermoleophilia > Solirubrobacterales > Solirubrobacteraceae > JAOPZW01. The sequence goes on along the minus strand of JAXDHC010000265.1, from coordinate 15,174 downwards.
CTACGCGGCGCTCGGGGTCCTGAACACGCCCGAGAAGAACATCATCACCATCGAGGACCCGGTGGAGTACGAGCTGGCCGGCGTCAAGCAGATGCAGATCAACCCGAAGGCCGGCCTCACGTTCGCCAACGGCCTGCGGTCGATGATGCGCGCCGACCCGGACATCATCATGGTCGGCGAGATCCGCGACAAGGAGACCGCGCAGATCGCGGTCGAGGCCGCGCTGACCGGCCACCTCGTGCTGTCCACGCTGCACACGAACGACGCGCCCGGCGCCATCGCCCGTCTCATCGAGATGGGCGTCGAGCCCTTCCTCGTCGCCAGCGCGGTGACCTGCGTGCTCGCCCAGCGACTGGCGCGGCGGCTCTGCGACCACTGCAAGCGGCCCGTCGTGATCGACGGCGACGTCGTGCGCGCCAACGGCTACGACCTCGACGACGCCGAGCTCTCGGTCTTCGAGCCGGCCGGCTGCGGGCGCTGCAGCGGCACGGGCTACAAGGGCCGGATCGGCCTCTACGAGGTCATGCCCGTCACCGACGAGATCCGCAGCCTTGCCGTCGCGCGGGCGTCGGCGGACGCGATCGCCGACGCCGCCGAGCGGTCCGGGATGCGCCGCCTGCGGGCCGAGGGCCTGGACAAGGTCCGCGCCGGCGTCACCTGCCTGTCCGAGCTCTCGCGCGTCACCGTCTAGGCTCGGCGCGTGCGCGTCCTCACGCTGAACCTCTGGGGGCTCGGCGGGACCTGGGCCGACCGGCGCGCGGTGCTCGTCGCGGGTCTGCGCGCGCTGCAACCGGACGTGGTCGCGTTCCAGGAGGCGTTCAGGACCGCCGAGCGCGACACCGTGGCCGAGCTCGTCGGGCCCGAGTACCAGGTCGTCCACCAGTCCGTCGGGCTGCTCGACGACGGCAACTGCGCGGCCATCGCGAGCCGCTGGCCCGTGGGCGCCGTCCACGAGCTCGACCAGCAGCTCACGTCGCGGACCTCCGACTTCCCGGCCATCACGATGCTCGCCGAGATCGCGGCGCCCGAGCCCGTCGGACCGCTGCTCTTCGTCAACCACCTGCCGTCGTGGAAGCCGGAGCTCGAGCTCGAGCGGGAGCTGCAGACCGTGGCGGCGGTGCGCCGCGTCGAGGAGATCGTCGCCGGCCGGCCGATGCACGCCGTCCTCGCCGGCGACCTCGACGCCGTGCCCGAGGCCTCGAGCATCCGGTTCCTGCGCGGCCTGCAGTCGCTCGGCGGCACGAGCGTCTGCTGGCGCGACGCGTGGGGGAGCCTGCACCCGGACGACGCGGGCCACACGTTCACGCCGCGCAACCCGCTCGTCATGGCCGACACCGACGTGCGGACGCAGGAGCCCGCCCGCCGCATCGACTACGTCTTCGTGCGCGGCGACGAGCGCGGGCCCACGCTCGAGATCACCGCGTGCGCGCTGGCGTTCGCCGAGCCGGTCGGCGGCGTCTGGGCGAGCGACCACTTCGGCGTCGTCGCCGACCTCGCCGTCCCGGCCCGCTGAGGCCCGCGCGGCCGGGCTCAGCCCGCCGGCTCGAGCAGCCCGCGCTCGAGGACGACGTCGAGCGCCAGCGTCTTGTAGCCCACGTCCTCGAACAGCACGACGACGGCCCGGTCCTCGTCGTAGCGCTGGACGACGCCCTCGCCCCACTCGGGATGCGCCACGCGGGCGCCGAGCGCGAACGGCCCGCCGTTGCCGCCGGCGTGCACGCGACCCTCGCGGCAGTTGTCGCACGTCCCGCACGGGCCCTGAAACGGCTCGCCGAAGTACGAGAGCACGAACTCTCGCCGGCAGCCGCCCGTCTCGGCGTACGCGCGCATCATCTCCAGGCGGGAGCGCTCGAACTCGCGCCGGCCCTCTTCCGTCTCGAACGCCTCGTCCACGGCATCCTCGACCGGCGGCGCATCGGGGGACGCGGCGATCTGCCCGTCCGGGAGGACCTGGACGGCGCCGGCGTCCTCCAGCCGCGACACCGCGCTGGCGAGCTTGGACTGCGACAGGTCGGTGCGCTCCTGCAGCTGCGTCGGGTCCACCGGCTCCGGCGCGTCGACCACCGCGTCGGCGACCTGGCGCAGCTCGTCGACGCCGACGTGCCCGCTGCCGGCGAAGAAGCGCCGCAGGCCGAGGTCCTCGGGGCGGTAGAAGAGCACGGCCTGGGCCGGTTCGCCGTCGCGGCCCGCGCGACCGACCTCCTGCCAGTAGGAGTCGACGGACTCCGGCACCTCGGCGTGGAAGACGAAGCGCACGTCGGCCTTGTCGACGCCCATGCCGAACGCCGTCGTCGCCACGATCGTCTCGACGTCGCCGTCCATGAAGCGCTCCTGCGCCGCGTCGCGGTCGGTCGCCTTCAACCCCGCGTGGTAGGGGACCGCGTCCACGCCGCGCTCGCCCAGCTCCGCCGCGAGCTCCTCCGTGCCCTTGCGCGTCGCGCTGTAGACGATGCCCGGCTTCGGCGCCTCGGCGACGCGCTCGAGCAGCGCCCTGCGCTTGTGGCGCTCGTCGTGGAAGCGCTCCACGGCGAGTTCGATGTTCGGGCGGTCGAAGCCGCGGACGACGACCTCGGGGTCCTCCAGGCCGAGCCGTTGGACGATCTCGTCGCGGACCGGCGGGGCCGCCGTGGCGGTGAGCGCGAGGACGGTGGGGTGGCCGAGGGTGGCGATGGCCGCTCCGAGGCGCAGGTAGTCGGGGCGGAAGTCGTGACCCCACTCGGAGATGCAGTGGGCCTCGTCGACGACGAAGAGCGACGGCGGGTTCGTGGCCAGCTCGTCGAGCACCTCGGCGTTGGCGAGCTGCTCGGGGGCGAGGAAGAGGAACTCGAGCGCGTCCTCGGCGAGCTCCGCGAGCGCCGCGTCGCGCTCGCGCTGCGGCAGCGTGGAGTTCAGCTGGGCGGCGCCGAGCGCGTGGTCGCGGAGCGCCTCGACCTGGTCGCGCTGCAACGCGATCAGCGGGGAGACGACGAGCGTCGGGCCCTCCGTCAGCAGTCCGGCGAGCTGGTAGATGGCCGACTTGCCCGAGCCGGTCGACAGCACCGCGAGCGTGTCGCGTCCGGCGAGCACGCTCTCGGTCGCCTCGACCTGCCCGGGGCGCAGCGCCTCGAATCCGAGTACCTCCCGGGCGGCTCGCTCGATGCGGCTGCGTCGCGACGGCATGGCGACCGCGCTACCCGGCGCCCTGCCGGCGCACGCGCGCGGCATGGGCCGTGGCGCGCCGGCGCCCGACGACCCCGCGGACGCTCAGACGCGCGGGGCCTTGGGCGCGCAGGCCAGGCGCTCGCGCACCGCGTCGGCCTCGACGCCGAGCGCGCCGAGCGTGCGCGCGGCGCCGCCCGCGTCCTCGCGCAGCAGCGCGAGCAGGAGGTGCTCGACGCCGATGTACCCCTCGCCGCGGTCGACCGCCTCGCGCAGCGACTGCTCGAGCACCGAGCGCGCGTAGGTGGAGATGCCGTCGCGACCCGCGGGCTCCAGCGCGGAGCGCCCGTCGACGAGCGTCGGCTGCGCCGCCGCGCGGGCGTGCTCCAGCGAGATGCCCATCTCGCGCAGGACGTGGACGGCGTGGTGATCGCCGCTGCGCAGGATGCCCAGCAGCAGGTGCTCGCTGCCGACGACGTCGGATCCCATGGCGCGGGCCTCCTGGCGCCCGAGGCGCACCGCCATCCGCGCCGGGGCTGTGACGAGCACCGTGCGCATCGGGGCGGGCCCGGACGCCGACGGCGTCGCGCCGCGATGGCGCTTCTGGGCCGCCTGGCGGGTGATGCTCAGCGCGTCGGCGATCTGGCTCCACGACGACCCGGCCACGCGGGCGCAGCTGACGTGATCGCGCTCGAGGCGATCGAGCTCTCCGCGCAGCAGCGTGACCGCACGCAGGGCGTCGTCCGGATCGGACGCGTTCGTGGCGCGGCGCAGCAGCTCCGCGAGGTGTCGCTCTCCGTTCCCCACGGTTGGCGTGTACCCACCACCGCCGGGGGACACGACCCCGACTGTCAACTCCAGTTGCCTCGACGCTTCCGGATGGCCCCCTGCGGGAACTCGTCCGGCATGCGCAGGGTGATCCGCCGGCACATCAGGCACCGCAGCGAGGGACTCGACCTCGCCGTGGACGTCAACGCCGTCATCGCGATCAATCGCGGCGACACGGAGCAGGACGCCGGGCAGGGACGCGACGACGCGGCGGGCACGGTCCGCCGCACCACCGTGGCCACGTCGCATGTCGAACCGGATCGCGAAGACACATCCACCAAGGAGGATCGATGAGCCAGGACCCGGAGTTCAGGCCGCTCACCCGCGAAGAGCTGAGCGAGCTGGCCGGCGAGGAGCTGCCCGAGCGGGCGGCGATGTCGCTGGTCAACGCCAATGTGGCGATCCCGATCAACGCCGCCGTGGCGGCCAACGTGCTGTCCGACGGCGCGGTCGCGTACGCCGACGCCGCTCAGACGACGCCGATCGACCAGAGCAACTAGGAGCGTCACCGATGACCGAGCAGAGCCCCCAGGAGTATCGGCCCCTCACCCGTGAGGAGCTCGACGAGATGGCCGGCGAGGCGCTGCCCGAGCGCGCCGCGATGTCGCTCATCAACGCGAACGTCGCCGCGCCGGTGAACGCCGCCGTGGCCCTGAACGCCGTGTCCGACGGCTCCGTGGCGGTCGCCAACGCCACGCAGAACGCCGACATCAGCCAGACCAACTGACGAGGAGCAACCCATGGCCGAGAACAGCCCCCAGGAGTACCGCCCGCTGACCCGCGAGGAGCTCAACGAGATGGCGGGCGAGGAGCTCCCCGAGCGCGCCGCCATGTCGCTCGTCAACGCGAACCTCGCCGCACCGGTCAACGCGGCCGTCGCCGCGAACGTCCTCTCGGACAACTCGGTCGCCTTCGCGAACGCCGAGCAGAACGTCGACATCACGCAGGCCAACTAGCCGGCGCCCAGCCGGCTGACGCATTCACGCGGGGAAGGGGCGGCTCGGACGAGCGGCCCCTCCCGCATGCGCTCTCTCGACCTCCATGGCCACCGACACCCCGCCAGCCGCCGGCCCGGCGCCCGCCGAGCGACCGCCGGATCCGGACGCGCCCACGCAGGTCCAGCCTGCGGCCGGGGAGCCCGGAGCGCCGCAGGCGCAGGCGGCATCGGAGCCGCCCCCTCGCCTCGCCGACGGCATCGAGCTCGTCGGCGAGTACCGCGACTCGGGCTTCAAGGAGCCGCCGTACATCGTCCGTCGCTCCGACGGACAGGTCATCCAGCTGCCGCCGCTGCTCTACCGACTCGCCGAGCACGTGGACGGGCGCCGCGGCTACGACGAGATCGGCGAGGCGCTGAGCCACGCGGTGGGCCGCGGCGTGACCGGCGACATGGTCAAGATGCTCGCCGACGAGCAGCTGCGCCCGCTCGGCGTGCTCGCGTCGGCGGACGGCTCGAGCCCGGAGCTGCAGAAGGCCGACCCGCTGCTCGGCCTGAAGTTCCGCACCGCGGTCATCCCCGAGGGCGTCACGCGGGCGCTGACGACGATCTTCAAGCCGCTGTTCCTGCCCCCCGTCGTCGTCGCGGTGGTCGTCGGCCTGTTCGCCCTCGACGCCTGGCTGCTCTTCGACCACGGCATCTCCGGCAGCCTGCGCGCGGTCATCTACAACCCGGCGCTGCTGCTCGGGCTGCTCGCGTGCGTCGCGCTCGCGACGGCGTTCCACGAGATCGGCCACGCGACGGGCTGCCGCTACGGCGGCGCCAAGCCCGGCGTGATGGGCGTCGGCATCTACGTCGTCTGGCCCGCCTTCTACACCGACGTCACGGACGCCTACCGGCTCAGCCGCGGCGGGCGCCTGCGGACCGACCTGGGCGGCGTGTTCTTCAACGCCGTGTTCGCGCTCGTCTCGGCGGGCGTGTACTTCGCCACGCGCTTCGAGCCGCTGCTCCTGCTCGTCCTGCTGCAGAACTTCGCGATCCTCCAGCAGCTGCTCCCGCTGCTACGCCTCGACGGCTACTACATCATCAGCGACCTCACCGGCGTGCCCGACATGCTGTCGCGGATCAAGCCGGTGCTGTCGAGCATGATCCCCGGGCGCAAGCCGAGCGACCGCGTGACCGAGCTGAAGCCGTGGGTCCGCGTCGTCGTGACGGCCTACGTGTGCACGGTCGTGCCGGTCCTCCTGGCGTCGCTCGTGCTGATGGTCCTCCACGCGCCGCGCGCCTTCGCGACGGCCTACGACTCCGTCGGGGTGCAGTGGGACCGGATCGCCTCCGCGTCGGGGCTCATCGCCGGCGCGGCCGGCGCGGTGCAGCTCGCCACCCTCGTGCTGCCGTGCGCGGGCATGGTCCTCACGTCCGGGCGGATCGGGGGGCGCGTGTGCGGCTCGGCGTGGCGCTGGTCCGACGGCGAGCCGCTGCGCCGCGGCGTCCTGGGCATCGGCACGATCACGATCGCCGCCGTGGCCGCGTTCATCTGGTGGCCGAACGGCGACTACCGCCCGATCCAGCCGACCGAGCGCGGCACGGTGCAGGGCGCCGTGCGCAGCCTCTCGGCCGTGCCGACCGGGCGCCCCGCCCTGACGCCGCAGCGTGAGCGCGAGCTCGGCGGCGCGCCGAGCGAGCGCCAGCGGCGCCGCGCCCAACAGCCGGCGACGGAGCCGAAGGCGCCGGACGAGAAGCGCCAGAGGTCGCCGAGCGGGCAGACGACCAGCACCGCGACGACCGAGACCACGACGACGCCCACCGACACGACGACGACCCCGACCGACACGGTGCCGACGACGCCGACCGACACGGTGCCGACGACGCCGGTCACCACGGCGCCGGTGCCGCCGACGGACACGGCGACGACACCCGGCGCAGCCGCGGCGCCGGTGCCGCCCACCGATACCACGACCACGACGACGCCGGCGCCCGCCCCCGCGCCGGTCACGCCATGAGCCCGCGCCGCGCGCTCGCCCTGCTGCTCGCCGTCGCCGCGACGGCGCTCGGCGCGCTGGCGCCCGCGGCCGCCCAGGCGCAGGAGCCGCGGGACGGCGACAGCGCCGCGGTCGCGGTCAACACGACCGACGGCACGACCGTCTTCGAGCTCGCCTTCGACATCCGCAAGGTGACCAGCGAGGTCGTCGACCAGACGAACACGGCGATCGCCTACTCCAGTTGCAAGGAGTGCCGCACGGTCGCGATCTCGATCCAGATCCTGCTCGTGCAGGGCTCGCCGACGACGGTGACGCCGCAGAACGTCGCGGTCGCCGTCAACGACCAGTGCACGCTCTGCGACTCGCTCGCGCTGGCCTACCAGTTCGCGGTCGGCGGCGGCGCCGAGCCGGTGACGCTCACGCCGCGCGGCTGGTTCCAGCTCTTCAAGATCAAGCGCGAGCTCAACCGCTTGCCCGTGCAGCAGCTCACGGACGCCGAGATCACGACGCGCGTGAACGCGCTCATGGACCAGGTCGGGACGATCCTCGACACCGAGCTCACCACGCGGCCGCGCCGTCCGCAGCGGCGCGACGACGAGCGCGAGCGCGCACCGCCCGGCACCCAGACGACGCCGCCGGCGCAGACGGCGCCGGGCGACACGACCCCGGCGACCACGCCGGGGGAGACGGCGCCCGCCGCGCCGCCGCCCGAGACGACCCCCGGCCAGGCGACGCCGACCGAGACCACCCCGGCGACGACGGCGGCGCCTGCGCCGACGGACACGACGGCGCAGCCCGGCGCCGCGCCCACCGACACGACGACGACGACCACGCCGGCGCCCGCCGACCCGGCGACCCCGCCGGCCTCCACGACGCCCGCGCCATGAGGCGGTGGGCGGCGCGGACGGTGGCGGCGGTCGCGGCGCTGGCCGCCGGGGCCGCGGGCTGCGGCGGGGGAGGCGACGACGGCGCGGACGTCCTGCGCCAGACGTCGGCCAACCTCGCCAAGGTCACGAGCGGCGACCTGACGCTGCGCTTCGTCATGCGCCCGCAGGAGGGCGGCGACGACCAGGGCGTGGGCGTGGAGCTGCGCGGGCCGTTCTCGCTCGCCGGCGACGGTCCGCTGCCGGTGGCGCGCGTGGCGTACACGCAGATCGCGGGCGGCCGGCGGGTTCCCGCCACCTTCATCTCGACCGGGAGGGCGGCGTTCGTCGAGGTCGGCGGCACGACGTACCGCGTGCCCGCCTCCCGCACGAAGGGCGTCCGCTTCGGCCGGCGCGGGCGCGGGCTCGACGCGCTGGAGCTCGACGCCCGGCGCTGGGTGCGCCACCCGAAGGTGTCCGACGGGCCGAAGGTGGCCGGCGAGGAGACCGACCGCGTGACCGGCGACCTGAACACCGGCGCGGCGCTCGCGGACCTCCTCGGCGCGGCGGAGCGCGCCGGAAGCGGCGGCGGGCTGACGGCGGAGGACGGACGCCGCCTCGCGAGGACCGTGCGCCGCTCGTCGATCGAGGTGCTCACGGGCAGCAAGGACCGGCTGCTGCGCCGGATGCTCGTCCGGGCCGACCTCGACGTGCCGGAGAGCCTGCGCCGCCAGGCCGGCGGCCGCGCGGCGCTGCACCTGGAGTTCGAGCTGGGGGTCGCCCGCCCCAACCGCGCGGTGACGGTGACCGCGCCCAAGGACGCGCGCCCGCTGCCGAAGCGCGCGGGCTGACTCAGGCCAGCCCGAGCCGGCGGACCTCGATCGCCGGGCAGCGGTCCATGACGACGTCGAGCCCCGCGGCCCGCGCGCGCTCGGCGGCGGCTTCGTCGATGACGCCCAGCTGCATCCAGACGGCGCGGGCGCCGATCGCGATCGCCTCGTCCACGTGCGCGCCGGCGGCGTCGGACCGGCGGAAGATGTCGACGACGTCGACCTGCGTGCCCGCCGGAAGCTCCGTCAGGCTCGGGTAGCACGGTCGCCCGAGGACCTCGCCGGCCTGCGGGTTGACCGGGATGACGTCGTTGCCGCGAGCCTGCAGCAGCGCGGCGATCCGGTGGCTGTCGCGGTACGGGCTCGGCGAGCAGCCGACGACGGCCCACGCGCGCGGCGTCGCGAGCAGGCAGCGGATCGTCTCGTCGAGGCCGGCCGGGATGGCCGCAGGCTACCCGCGACGCCGGTCCGGCGATCCCGGGCCGGGACGCTCAGATCGCGAAGGCGTCGAGCACCTCGGAGACGAACAGCTCCTCGGGCGCGATGCGCCGGGCCGAGAGCCCCTGCTCGTGGTGGTAGCGCAGGAAGGTCTCGAGGACCTGGCGGTTGCGCTCGAGGCCGTAGGACCAGAAGTCGCGCCCCATGGCCGCGACGACGCGCTCGTGCTCGAGCGGCAGGAACGGCAGCATGTACGGCAGCGCCGCGGTCTCGCGCAGGCGCTCGTAGGCCAGGTCCCGCGCGGCGGTGAACGCCTTGAACAGCGAGCGCGCGATCCACGGGTGGCGCTCGTGCAGCGCGCGACGGATGACGAGCACGTGCATGATCGGGAAGATGCCGGTGTCGGCGAAGTAGGCGATCTCGGCCCCGGCGGCATCGGGCCAGAGGCGGTCGACGGCCGGGTCGCCCGCGAGGAACGACGACGGCGCCCGCGGCGTGTAGAGGGCGTCGATCTCGCCCGCGGCCAGCGCGCTCGACAGCGAGCGCCCGGTGCCGAGCGGGGCCAGGTCGATGCCGGCCGGGATGTCGAGCGCGAGCTTCTCGGGGCGCTCGGGCTGCTCCAGACCGGCCGTGCGGTACGAGACGGCCTCCACCGGCACGCCGTGATGCTCGGCCAGGATGCCGCGGATCCACACGTTCGCCGTCAGCTGGTACTCGGCCACGCCGACGACCTTGCCGCGGAGGTCCTCGGGGCGCTCGATCCCGCTGTCGCGGTGGACGAAGACGCCGGAGTGCCGGAACGCGCGCGACGGGAACACCGGGATCGCGACGAGCCAGGGGTCGCCGGCGAGGAGCGAGACGGCGTAGGACGACAGCGACATCTCGGCGACGTCGAACTCCCGGTGGCGCAGCATCCGGTAGAAGGTCTCCTCGACCGGGAGCGCCAGGTAGACGAGCTCGATGCCCTCGGGCGCGACGGTGCCGTCGCGCAGCGCGGCCGTGCGGTCGTAGTCCGAGCAGGCCAGGCTGAGCCGCAGCACGCGCACCTCTTCGAGAATCGCTCGATCCTCCCTGCCGCGTGGATGCCCGCGGGCCGGCGGGTGACCCATACGAACATTCCTATTCAGCGATAGGCGCGCCGCGGGCTAGCGTCGCCGGCTGGTTCGAGCCGAGGGAGGCGACCGCGATGACGCTGAACACCGAAGAGCTGCTGCAGGACGTGCGTGCCGGCATGGTGCCGGCGAACATCTACGGCGACCCTGAGATCTTCCGCATGGAGAAGGAGCGGGTCTTCGCCCGGTCGTGGGTCTTCCTGGCCCACGAGTCGGAGGTCGCCAAGCCCGGCGACTACGTCGTGCGCCGCATCGTCCACGACTCGTTCATCGTCGTGCGCGACGAGCACGGCGAGGTGCGCGTGCTCTTCAACATGTGCCTCCATCGCGGGATGCAGGTGTGCCGCGCCGAGCGCGGCAACACGTCGCACTTCCGCTGCCCCTACCACGCGTGGACGTACAAGAACGCGGGCGAGCTGGTCGGAGTGCCGTTCCACCAGGATGCCTACGGCGGCGAGAGCGGGCTGCCGTGGAAGGGCCGCGGGCTGCTGCCCGCGCGGCGCATGGCGATGTACAACGGGCTCATCTTCGCCGCGATGGACCCCGACGTCGAGGACCTCGAGGACTTCCTCGGCGACTACCGCTTCTACCTCGACTTCTACACGCGCCAGAGCGAGGCGGGGATCGAGTTCCGCGGCCCGCAGCGCTGGCGCGTCAAGGCCAACTGGAAGATCGCCGGCGAGAACTTCGCCGGCGACTCGTACCACACGCCCTACACCCACGCGAGCATCGTCGACATCAAGCTCTTCGGCGAGCCGAAGGCGTCCAAGCGCAAGGAGGGCGCCACGTGGGTCGCGGGCCCCGGGGGAGGCACGACGTACAAGCTGCCGCCCGGTGGGTTCGAGGACGGCCTGCGGCACGTCGGCTACCCGCCGGAGATGATCGAGCGCATGCGCGCGGTGTGGTCGCCCGAGCAGCAGGCCGTCATGGGCAAGGCGGGGTTCATGCCGTCGGCCAGCGGCCTGTGGCCGAACTTCGGCTGGGTGCACAACTGGCCGCAGATCGACGAGGCCGGGACGGTCGTCCCGTTCATGACGGCGCGCCTCTGGCAGCCCGTCAGCGAGACGGAGACCGAGATCCTGTCGTGGTTCGCCGTCGACCGGCTCGCTCCCGAGTGGTTCAAGAAGGCCTCGTACAAGGCCTACGTCATGTGCTTCGGCTCGTCGGGCATGGTCGAGCAGGACGACGTCGAGAACTGGACCTCGATCACGGAGGTCTCGCGCGGCGAGATGGCCAAGTCGCTGCGGCTGCACAGCCGAATGGGCATCGACGTCGACGGCAACCCGATCAGGCAGCCGCTCGCCGAGTGGCCGGGGCCCGGCCAGAGCTACCGCGGCTTTGCGGAGTACGGCCAGCGCCGCATGCTCGCGCGCTGGGCCCAGCTGCTCACCGACGACACCCCGGTGCGGTCCAACGGGCGGCGGTCGACCATCGGCGGCCCGGTCGACGGCTGACCGTCCGGCGCGCTCACCCCACCGTTCAGCGCCCGTCATCGGCCGATCGGCCGATGTTCGATGCCGAACAGCCGCTTCAGGCGCGTCCCCGCTCCTCCGATCGAAGGAGGGCACGGTCGAAATTCACTGACTAGAGGGGACACCACACATGCGCAAGACCATCGTTGCCTGCACCGTCACGGCGCTGGCGATCGGGGGCGGGACGGCCTCGGCCGCGAAGCTCATCACCAGCAAGGACATCGCCGACGGCGCGGTCCACACCCGCGACATCGCCAAGGACACCATCTCGCTGAGCCGCCTTTCACCGTCGGTGCGCGCGATGATCGCCCAGGCGGGGACGCCGGGCAAGGCCGGCGTGAACGGCGCCAACGGCAGGGACGGCGCCGCCGGCGCGACGGGCGCGAAGGGCGACGCCGGCACCAAGGGCGACACCGGCGCGGCGGGCGCCGGCGGCGCCAACGGCGTGAACGCGACGGTCTCCAGCGGCAACTGGGGCGTCATGGCGCGCAACACGATCGGCTCGCCCGACATCTTCACCCGCTCCGGCCCTGCCGCGGCGCCCTACGGAACCGGCAGCCTCGGCTTCTCGGTCGGCGGCGGCACGGAGAAGGCCGCGTACGGCAACGAGGCGGACTTCGCCGGCGATCTCGTGAGCGGCCTGACGCAGGTCGGCTTCTCGGTCTACACGACGGGCGAGAACGCGGCGCTGGGCAACCCGAACATGCCGTCGATCGCCATCGAGATCGATCCGAACCTGACCGCGACGCCGAGCAACTTCTCGACGCTCGTGTTCGTGCCGAGCAACACGGCGCCGAACGCGTGGACGAAGATCGACGCCACGGACGCGACGAAGGGCTTCTGGTTCCTGACCGGCGCCGCGGGCGCCGCCACGAACTGCAACCAGACGACGACGTGCTCGTTCGCGCAGGTCCAGGCCGCGCTCAACGACGGCGGCGAGTCGGCGGTCATCGGCACGGTCGGCGTGACCAAGGGCCGCGACTTCGCCTGGCAGGGCGCCATCGACGGCCTGCAGATCAACTCGGCGGTCTACGACTTCGAGGAGACCGGCGTCGTCACCCGCGCGCTGTAGCGCGTCACGACAGACCGGACGGGAGCGGGGGCCGACAGGCCCCCGTTCTCGTTCCGGGGCGGCCTCAGGGACGGACGGTGACGCTCGTGCGGTCGGCCAGCTCGAAGCGCAACGTGGCGTTCGGCGTCCGGTCGCGCGCCATGAGCCGCCCCAGTCCTCCTCTATCGGCGCCAACGCCGTCGACGGTGAGCTCACGCCGGATCGGGGCCGCGCCGGGCGCCTCAGGCGCCTCGGGGAGGGTCCTCGCGGAGGCGCTGCACCGTCGCACGAGCCCGGCGGGCGAGGTCGCGTTCGTAGTCGGCACGTCGCCGGTCACCGCTGGCCTCCGCCCGTTGGGCATGGCGCTCGGCCAGGTCTGCGCTCACGGCCAGCACCTCGGCGGTTCGACGGCGGGCGGCCTGCGCGCGTTCGACGACCGTCGGCGGTGGTGTCACCGCGTCGCGACCGGCGTCCGGCGAGGAGTTCATCATCGGTCTTCTTCCCCGATCCGGGCAGGTGCGACCCCGGTGGCTGCTGTCACGTTCGTCGGCAACTCGGCGCGTCCGGAGCCCGCCTTGCCGACGGTGACGCCGAGTTGGATGAGAACCGACGCGCTCGCCACGCCCGCGTCGACGGGCGTACCGTCGCGGGCCTGGTTGCCTCCCCCCATGGCAACCTCACGCGATCCGATGAAGGCAGAGGGCCAACCCTGAGCAAGGCTTGGCCCTCGTCTTTTGATCGCTCGACATTCGCGAGCGGGCGTTCCTCGATCTCGTGCGGCGCGCACGACGTCGAGCTCGTCTGCCGCGCGCCTGCCCTTCGGCGCGCGGCCGATCCGGGAGTTGCCGGCGTCGCGAGCGACGAGCTACGGCTCTGCGTGGACGATCCGGGAGGGGCCGTCGTACGCGACCGGGTGCAGGACGAAGACCTCCGCCGCCAGTCCGTCGACCTCGGTGTCGATGCCGCTGATGAACGATCGGACCTTGCGGCCGGTGATCTGCTCGATCGGCGTGCCGAACTCGCGCACCGAGGCGTACTGGAAGAACGTGCGCAGGTCGCGCAGGCGCTGGTGCTCGCCCCTGAGCACGAGGTTGCGCTCGGCGGGGTGAGGGTCTCTTCGAGGATGACGGTCAGGACGTCGTCGCCCCGGCGGCGTCGTGGTCCGCCTCGAGCTCACGCACGCGATGGTCGGCCACCTCGTCGGAGCCCAGCGGCCCACGGTGACGATCGCGCTCAAGGCGCTCGCCGAGGACGGATTGCTGCGGCGCAGCGGGACCGGGACGTGGACGCTCGGCCACGGCTCGCAGGACCGGGTCGCGCGCGCGTTCGACGGCCCACTGGGCACCGACCTCGACGCCTGCAGGCGCTCGCCGCCCGGGTACGAGGTCGTGACCGGCACGCCGTCCTCCTCCGTGGGGGCGGGGGCCTGCGCATGAGGCGCTCGGGCTGACGCAGCGCGCTCCTCTCGGGCGCCGGCGGGCTCACGGTCCGGGCCCCGCGAGCTTCAGCCCAAGTCGGGGTAGGAGCCCCCGATGGCATCCACTGCACGCAGCGGCCCACAACGGGCATCGCCCACGATGACCAGTCCACCGAAGCTCCCCGCGTTCCTGATGGGTATCGGCCTCGGCGGGTTCGTCGACGGCATCCTGCTCCACCAGATCCTCCAGTGGCACCACATGCTGACCGGCGACAACGGCGGCGAGTCGATGAAGACCGTCGCGGGGCTTGAGACGAACACGCTCGTGGACGGGCTCTTCCACCTCACGACCTGGGTGTTCGTCGCGGTGGCCGGCTACCTGACGGTGCGCGCGTGGCAACGGGGCGAACTCGCTCCGCCGTGGCGCGCGCACTTCGGGATGCTGTTCGCCGGCTGGGGGGTCTTCAACGTCGTCGAAGGCGTCATCGACCACCAGATTCTCGGCATCCACCACGTCCGCGACGATCTCGGCGGGCCGCTCGGCTGGGACCTCGGGTTCCTCGCCCTGGGCGTCGCCCTCATCGTCGGCGGCATGGAGATGGCTCGCTCGGGCCGGCGAGTCCCGCACCAAGCCCCGCCGACCTCATGATGCGCGCGCTGCCGCGGGTCTGGCGCGCCTCTTCGCCCGACACGCCGCGGTGACGCCGGCTGCTCGCGTCTCGGGACGCGCGTCCGACTGCCGTCGCCGCAGGCGGGTACGGCCGGTCCATGGTCCGCGTCTGCATGGTCCATCCCGCGTTCATCGGGACGCCGTTCTTCGATCACGCCACCAGCGCGGTCGCGACGCGGCCGCATCCGCTGCGTCCGGTCTACCGCGCGCAGGACGTGGCCGACGCGGTTCTGGCCTGCGTGCGCAATCCCCGCGCCGAGGTCCAGGTGGGCGGCAGCGCCGTGGTGTTCAACATTATGACGACCCTTGCCCGGCCGCTGTCGGATCTCGTGCTGGCGACGTACGGGGTCGCCGGCCAGAAGCGTCCGGAGCGCGCCGCCGAGCCGGGGATGCTGTGGGAGCCGTCTGGCGAGGGCCGCGAGACCGGCACCGTCGCCGG
>JAXDHC010000264.1:0-7275 GCA_034664705.1 Solirubrobacteraceae bacterium | reverse complement strand
GGCGCCGTGGACAGCGGCGGCACCGGGCGGTACAGCACGAGCACGCGGACGTCGGCGCCCGCGTCGCGCGCCGCCAGCGCCTGGCGGTGGGCCCACACGCCGAGCACCGGGTCGTGGGCGCGGGGGTAGTACTCCGAGACGACCGCGACCCTCACCGGTGGACCGCCAGCGTGCGGACCTCGTCGCGGCGCACGTACGGGCGGTCGCGCAGGAACGCGCGCGCCTCGGCGATCGCCTCCTCGCGCCCGTACGACCGGCCCACCGGGGCGATGGTGTGCCCGACGGGCGTCGCGTCGACGATCCCGATCGGCCAGCCCTGCCCGCGGGCGACCGCGGCCCAGTGGGCGTCCAGGCCCCAGCCCATGCGCAGCTCGGGGAAGGGCAGCAGCGTCGCGAACGTGTCGCGGTGGAACGCCGTGACGGGACCGATCTCCACGAACGTCGTCTCGCGCGCGGCGACGCCGGGCCGGCGGCGCGTGATCGCCCACGCGGCGTGGGAGTGCAGCCGGTGCGCCGGCTGGGCGAGGCGCAGGCCGGCGCGCTCGGCGACGTGCACGAAGCGGTCGAGGAAGCCGTGGGGCAGGGCGACGTCGTCGTCCATGACGACCAGCCAGTCGAAGCCCTCGGGCGGGTGGGCCCGCAGCAGCGCGTTGAGGTTCTCGAACTTCCCGCGATCGCCGGGCGGCGCGGTGTGGAGCTCGACGTCGTGGCGGCTGCGCCGCAGCTCGGCGCGCGCGGCGTCCATGACCATCCCGGGGCGCTCGATGCCGAGGACGAGCACGCGGCGGCGCGGCGGTCCGGCGGCGGCGGCGCGCGCCGTGCGGCGGCGACGGCCGCTGAGCGCCTCGCCGGCATCGAGCCACGCGTCGCGGGCGCGCAGCAGCGCGCCCCGCTTTCCGCCGACGGTGCCGCTGGCGCCGGACAGGAAGTCCTCACCGGCTGCGGGGGCCGGCAGCGCGGGCGCCTCGCGCAGCGCCGCCCGCAGGCGCCCGAGCGTGTGCGCCGTCATCGTGACGCCGCTCGCGCAGCGGAACCGCGGGCCGTGCAGCGCGCTGCCGGCGAGGACGCGCAGCTCGGCGCGCAGCGGGGGCGCGGTGCCGTTGAGGGCGTCGAAGCGCCGCGCGGCGCGCCCCCGGTGGAACGCGGCGCGCGCGAGCGACCGCAGCCGCGCGTCGTCGCCGGCACGGCGGTGGTCGAGCCCGGCGGCCGCCACGTAGCGCACGCGCCCGCCGAGCGCCTTCCAGCGCGCCTGCCACTCCTGCTCGTCGCCGCCGTTGACGAGGTGCTCGGCGAAGCGCCCGACGCGCTCGATCGCGCTGCGGCGGATCGCCATGTTCGCGCCCCACCCGTAGTCGGCGTCGACGTCGGCGGGGCCGAGGTCGAGGAACGTGACCGGCGGCCCCTCGCGCCCGCACATCGGGAAGCGGTGGCCCTCGAGGCGCGGGCGGATCGGCCCGGTCAGCACGCCCACCTCGGGCGGGCAGTCGTCGGCGGCCCGCAGCAGGGCGGCCAGCCACCCGGGCGCGACGGCGACGTCATCGTCGACGTAGACGAGGAGGTCGGCGTCGGTCTCGTCGATCGCCGTGTTGCGCGCGGCGTTGAGGCCGCGCGGGGCGTCGTGGGCGACGTAGCGGGCGCCGTGGCGGGCGGCGACCTCGCGGGTCCCCGCGTCGGGGCCGTCGTCGATCACGACGACCTCGGCGCCGTGCGCCTCGGCCTGCGGGCGGATGGACGCCAGGGCCACGTCGAGGTATTCGGCGCGGTTGTGCGTGGGGATGAGGATGGCGGCGCGCGGGGGCATGGCGCGGGGGCAGAGTAGCCTCGCCCGCCCCGTGATCCTCTTCCTGCACAACCGTTACCGGGTGCCCGGCGGCGAGGAGCGCGCCGTCGAGGACCTCGTGTGGCTCGTGCGCGAGCACCTCGGCGAGGACGCCGCCGTGCTCGAGCGCGACTCGTCGGCGCTCGGGCGCGCGCGGGCCGCGGCGGGCATGCTCGCCGGCGGCCTCGACCCGGCCGAGGTCGGCGCGGCCGTGCGGCGCACGGGCGCCCGCGTCGTCCATGCCCACAACGTGCAGCCGTCGTTCGGCTGGCGTGCGCTCGCCGCGGCGCGGGAGGCCGGCGCGCGGGTCGTCCTGCACGTGCACAACTACCGGCTCGTCTGCGCCGTCGGCACGTGCTTCAACTCGCGCGGCGAGGACTGCACCCGCTGCCAGGGCCGCGACACGCGGCCGGGCGTGCGGCTGAACTGCCGCGGCACGGGGCCGGAGGCCGTCGTCTACGCCGCCGGGCTGTCGCTGTGGCAGCGGCGGATCGTCGAGCACGTCGACGCGATCGCCGTCCCCAGCCGCTTCGCGGTGGAGCGCCTGCACGCGCTGAGCGCGCCGATCGGCGACGTGCCGGTCCACGTCGTCGGGCAGGTCCAGCGGGCATTCGCCGACCGCTCCGCGGCCGCCGGGGGCGAGCACGCGCTCGTCGCCTCGCGGATCGCCGTCGAGAAGGGCGTCGCGGTCGCCGTCGAGGCGTGCGAGCGCGCCGGGCTGCCGCTCGTCGTCGCCGGCGACGGGCCGCTCGCGGCCGAGGTCCGCGCGCGGGCCGGGGACGGCGTGCGCTTCGTCGGCCAGGTCAGCCCGGCGGAGGTGGACGAGCTGCGCGCGCGGGCGGCCCTGCAGATCGTGCCGTCGCGCTCGGCGGAGGTCATGCCGCTGGCGGCCGTGGAGGCGATGGCCGCCGGCGTGCCGGTCGTGGCGAGCGCGGTCGGCGGGATCCCCGAGCTCGTCGGCGACCCGGCGGCGCTGGTGGCGCCCGGCGACGTCGACGCGCTCGCCGCCGCCGCGCGGGCGCGCTTCGGCGACGCCCGGGCGGGCGAGGCCGGGCTGCGGCGGGTGCGCGAGCTCAGCGCGCCGGAGGCCGTCGCGGCACGGCTCGCGGCCGTCTACGGCTGAGCGGCGGCTCACGAGGCTCCCAGGGAGCACGGCTACCATCCGGGCCCCATGCGAGCTCTTGTCACCGGCGGCGCCGGCTTCATCGGGTCCAATCTCGTCGACGCGCTGCTCGATCGCGGCGACGAGGTCGCCGTCGTCGACAACCTCTCGACCGGCCGGGCGGAGAACCTCGAGGGCGCGCGCCGGCGCGGCATCGCCTTCCACGAGGCCGACATCCGTGAGGGTGAGGAGCTCAAGCGGCTGTTCGGCGCGTCGCGGCCGGACATCGTCTTCCACCTCGCCGCGCAGATCGACGTGCGCAAGTCGATCGAGGATCCCGTGTGGGACTCGTCGGTCAACGTCGGCGGCACGATCAACGTGCTCGAGGCCGCGCACGCGGCCGGCGTGGTGCGCGTGGTGAACACCTCGACCGGCGGGGCGATCTACGGCGACGTGGACAACATCCCGACGCCGGAGAGCACACCGCCGCGGCCGATGGCCCACTACGGGCAGAGCAAGTTCTGCGCGGAGGCCTACTGCGGCCTGTACGAGCGCCTCTACGGGCTCTCGGCGGTGACGCTGCGCTACGGCAACGTCTACGGGCCCCGGCAGGACCCGCTCGGCGAGGCCGGCGTGATCGCGATCTTCTGCGGGCGGCTCGTGTCCGGCGGGCGCCCGACGATCTACGGCGACGGGCGCCAGACCCGCGACTACGCCTACGTGGGCGACATCGTCGCGGCGAACCTCGCGGCCGCCTCGCACCCGGAGGCCCACGGCGTCTACAACGTCGGCACGAGCACGGAGTCGTCGGTCCTCGAGGTGGTCGCGGCGCTGCGCCGCGCCGCCGGCCTGGACGCCGACGAGTTCCAGCCCGAGTTCGCCCCCGCGCGCCTGGGCGAGCTGCAGCGCAGCGCGCTCGACGTCTCCCGCGCCCGCGCCGAGCTCGGCTTCGAGGCGCAGGTCGACGTCGAGGAGGGCCTGCGCCGCACGCTGGAGTGGGCCCGGACGGTGGCGGCCCCGGCGTAGCCCCACGCCGCGTGATGGGGGCTGTGACGAATCGGGCCGGATATGCCGGTCCAATTCGTCACGACCGCCGGTGTCGCCCGCCGCCGGCATCGAGGTGCCCCGCCGACCCGCGCATCAGCTGCCCGCCCGACCCGCCCCGTCCCCGTCCAGCGCCGATCGCGCCACCAGCAGGTCGACCACCCGCTGCGCGCACGCGGCGGGCGTCTCCGCCGCGGTGTCGAGGCGCAGGGCAGGGGCCGGCGGCGGCTCGTAGGGCGCCGAGACGCCGGTGAAGTCGGTGATCTCGCCGCGGCGGGCGCGGGCGTAGAGGCCCTTGACGTCGCGGCGCTCGCAGACCGCGACGGGCGCGTCGACGTGGATCTCCGCCAGTCGCTCGCCGAGGATGGCCGCCGCCGCGGCGCGGGCCTCCAGGGACGGCGAGATGATCGCCACGATCGGAAGGGCGCCGGCCTCGAGCGCGTCGAGCGCGAGCCGGGCCGCGCGGCGGGCCTGCTCGACGCGGGCGGCGGGCGAGTAGTCCAGGTCCGCGGAGACCGAGCGCCGCAGGGCGTCGCCGTCGAGGACGCGCGGCTCGCGGCCGCGCGCCCGCACCGCCTGGGCCACCAGCGCGGCGACGGTCGACTTGCCCGAGCACGGCAGGCCGGTGAGCCAGACCACGACGGGCGACGGCGACAGGGCTGTGGAGGATCCGCGCATGGGCCGGGAACGACGAAGGCGGCGCTACGGTAGCGCCGCCTTCGGCAGAGGTGATGTCGAGGCCGCCAGCCCGCCCGGCGCGCGGGCGGCGGTGGCTCAGCTGGTTGCGCCCGGCGGCGGGTTCACCGGCGGGTTCGTCGCGCCCGCGGGCGGGTCGCTCAGCGCGCCCTCGCCGTTGAGGTCGGCCGACGCGCCGGTGCCGGGCGGGGTCACGACCTGCGACGACGCGGCGGGGCCCTGAGGGCTTCCGTACGGCGTCGCGGGGCCGTCGGCGCTCTGCGCCCGCAGCCGCTTCCAGGCGGCGAGGCCGCCGCCGGCGGCCAACGGGACGATCAGGAGCTTGCCGCCGCCGCGGCTGACGAGCTTGGCGACCTTCCAGGACCCGTAGGCCTTCGCGGCCTTCTTGCCGGTGCGGCCGGCCACGGAGCCGATCTTCATCGCCGTCCAGGCCTTGGCGACGGTCTTGGCGACCTGCGCAGCCTTCGACTGGCGCTTGCGTGGGAGGCGGATGGCGAAAGCGGTCATATCCAACGGCTACCCATCCCTCCGAGGAGGAAACGGGCACCGGGGACGGCCGCTACCGCGTGGGCTGCTCGATGCGGCCGCGCAGCCACTCGGCGGTCTGCGCGATCCCCTCGCGCACGCCGATCCGCGCCTGCCAGCCGAGGAGCCGCTGGGCCTTCTCGACGCTCGGCCAGCGCCGAACGACGTCCACCGCGAACGTCGGCTCGTGCGCGAGCGCGAACGCCTCGGGGTCGCGGCCGCACTCCTCCCAGACGATCCGCGCGATCTCGGCGACCGTGAGCTCGTCGCCGGCGCTGACGTTGAAGTCCTCGTTCAGGCCGGCCGGCGACGACATGGCGGCGACGATGCCGTCGGCGATGTCGTCGATGTGGGTCAGCGTGCGGGTGTGGGTGCCGTCGCCGAAGATCGGCAGCGGCGCGTCGGGCGGGAGCGTCAGGCACTTGCGGATGAGGTCCGGCACCGCGTGGGCGATGCCCGGCTCGTCCTCGGGCATCTCGCCCGGCCCGTAGGCGTTGAACGGGCGGCAGATCGTGTAGGGCAGCCCGTGCTCGTCGTTCGCCGCGCGGACGTAGACCTCGCCGGTGAGCTTGGAGAACCCGTACGCCGACCGCGGCATCGGGCACTCCCAGACGTGCTCCTCGGTCGTCGGGTACTCGGTCGCCCGCTCGAACACCATCGACGACGAGACGTAGACGAAGCGCTCGACGTCGTGGTCGAGCGCGGCGCGCACGACCGCGTTGTAGAGCGCCGCGTTGACCTCGGTGAGGGTGTGGGGGAGCCTGTGGAAGTTCGCGATCCCGCCGACGATCGCCGCCAGGTGGATGACGTGCGAGCAGCCGTCGGTGGCGCGGCGCGCCTCGTCGAGCACCCGCAGATCGCCGGTGTGGACCTCGCAGCTCTCGCGCATCCACTGGGGCGCGGAGCGCTGGTCGGAGACCCGGACCTCGTAGCCGGGATCGGAGATCAGCCGGCGCACGACGGCCGATCCGATGGTGCCGGCTCCGCCGGTGACGAGCACGCGCTTCATGGGCGCCGGAGGCTAGCTACCGCGGCGCGAGCGCGGCCAGCTCGCTGGGGTAGCCGAAGACCTGCGCCGCGCCGAACGTGTCCCACGGGTCGGCGATGACGGCCTCCCCGTGAGCGTTCTCGGCGATCGCGCGCAGGACGTCGCGCCCACGGAACTCGGAGTGGTTCGTGGCGATGACGACGGCGTCGGCATCGAGCACCGCGTCGTCGAACGAGGCCGTCGGCGTCTGCACGTGCGGGTCGTGGACGACGACGTCGGCGAGCTCGCGCTCGAGCAGGCGGATGAGCTTGTGGGCCAGCGAGTCGCGCTCGTCGTCGGTGTCGGCCTTGAACGCCAGGCCGAGGACGGCGACCTTGCGCCCGGAGAGCGAGCCGAGGCGCCGCTTGAGGCCGTCCACGACGAACAGCGGGACGGACTCGTGCACGCGCGAGACGGCGAGCAGCATGCCGGGCGCCGGCGAGCGCTCCTCGCTGAACGTGAAGTCCTTGCGCAGGCACGTCCCGGCGGTGAAGCCCGGCTGCGCCATGCCGCCGCGCGGGTAGTCGCGGTTGATGAGGTCGATGACCTCGAAGACGTTCGCGCCGTACTGCTCGCACTCCATCATCAGCCGGTTCGGCAGCGCGAACTGCACATAGCGGAGGATGTTGGTCCAGATCTTGGCGAGCTCGGCCTGGATCGGCGTGGTCTCGACGATCGGTGCGCCGAAGACCGAGAAGAGCCGCCCGACGACCTCGCTGGAACGCTCGCCGACCCCGCCGACGATGCACGGCAGCGAGACGATCTCGTCGAAGAAGCGCCCCGCCGCGATCCGCTCGGGCGCGTGGGCGACGAAGACGTCCTCGCCGATCTCGAGGTCGCGGTGCTTGCGCAGGTAGCCGGCGACGAAGTCCGTCGTGCCCGGCGCGATCGTCGAGCGCAGCGTCAGCGAGTGGCCGGGCTGCAGCAGCGGCAGCAGCTCGTCGAGCGCGCTGCGGATGTCGCGCATGTCGATCTCGATGTGCGAGAACGACGGTGTGCCGAGCGTGATCACGATGTGCTCGGCGCCCGCCGCGTCGGCGGTGTGCTCGGACCACGCGATCG
>JAXDHC010000263.1:0-3857 GCA_034664705.1 Solirubrobacteraceae bacterium | reverse complement strand
GGGATGGCCTTCGTGAACTTCGGCAGGAGGACGATGACGCCCAGACCGGCGGCGACGAGCGCGAAGACGGCCGGGTTGCCCTTGGTCAGGTGCGGCATCTGCGCGAGGAAGATGAGGACGGCCAGCGCGTTGACGAATCCGGTCATCACCGAGCGCGGAACGAACCGCATCAGCTTCGCGATGCCCAGCCCGCCGAGCGTGACCTGGATGGCGCCGGCGAGGACGGTGGCGGCCAGCAGATACTCGACGCCGTGCTCCTTGACGAGCGAAACCACGACGAGCGCCATCGCGCCCGTGGCCGCCGAAATCATCGCGGGCCGTCCGCCGGTGAACGCGATGGCGACCGCCATCGTGAACGACGCGTACAGCCCGACCTTCGGGTCGACGCCGGCGATGATGGAAAACGAAATCGCCTCAGGGATGAGCGCGAGGGCGACGACGAGGCCGGCCAGCAGCTCGACGCGCAGCACACTGGCCGGCGGGAGCGTCGGGCGCGGCTGTCGAGGGCGGGCGGGTCGGGAGAGGGAAGACATTGGGCTCTGTTTCGGTTCGGCGCGGCGCGGCGCTCCCGCGCGCGGATGTGCTCGGCGCCCGCGCTGGCGGGCGCCGGAAGAGTTCTGGGTTGGCCGTGCGGCCGGGTCCTCGTCGTCGTGCGTCAGCTGACCGTCGGCGTCTGCGTCCCCGATTGGCGACGCGGGAGCGAACTCGCTCCTGACGGCCAGTCAATACCTGCGGGCCACGTGCCGCTCAGCGCGGTTGTCGGCTGCACGGCAACCCTACATGAACGTAAGGGTTGGTCGGAGGACCTCGCGCGTGAGCGGGCGGCGATCAGGACCATGCGCGCGACCGCGGATTTGGCCGGGTTCTTGCCGGCGCGTTTGGTGATGGCGGTGTAGAGCTCGTGCCAGGGGTTGGTCGGTCTCCAGGACTGATGGGCGGCCTCGACCGCGGCCCAGCGCAGTGTCCGCGGGTCGGCCTTGGAGAGCGCGCCGGTCCGCGACCGGTCGCCGGATTGGCTGATCCGGGGCGCGAGGCCGGCGTAGCCGATGAGCTTTTTTGGCGGGGCTCGCCCGGCGGCCCGCCGTGGGCGGTGGAGCTCGCCAACGGCAGCCGGTGCGTATTCGCCAGCGGCGCGAGCACCGTCGTCGACGGCCGTCGGCTGAACTCCTTCTGCGGCCGGAACCGTTACCTGTTCGGCTCGCCCGACACGTCGCGCAGCGTGTGGCGGATTCGCATGTCGCGCGATCCCAACGGCGCGGGCATGCGCAAGGCCGCGATTCGCCGTTCGTGGAGGTAGCCGCGGGTGCACCATCCGGCGCGACGATTCACGTACGTATTGGGAGGCTTTGTAGCTATGCGAGGTCTGATTGCCCTCGTCGCTGCTCTTGCGACTGTCAGTGTGGCGGCGAACGCGAACGCTCAGGAGGCTGACCCGGATCCTGCCGAGTTCACGCCGCAGGGCTACACGTTTTGCGGCTGGAAGGAGCTCGAGACAGGCGAGTGGAAGATGCTGTGGGACGACAGCCTGAGGGGCGCGTTCCTGATCGCCTATGCGCACAGCATGACCTGTCGCGACGCACGGCGTAACGTAAGCCGGGTCGGCAACTCCGGACCGCCGTTGTATCGCGCGACGCGACCGGGTTACAGGTGCGTCCAGCTGAGGAAGGCGCAGGAGTACTCAGATGTGCGCTGTGTGAAGCAGGGGAGCGGGATCAGGTTCCGCTTCCAGACGGGAGCCTGATTTCCGGGACACGGGTGAGGGCGCGTGACCGCGCGGTGACCACGCCGCCTGGGGGCGCGTCGCTCATTCGGTCGCGCCCTGACGTCCCCGAACCTGGGCGCCAGGCGAGATCTGGCGCGCCGCCCGGATCGCGGTGCGCGGGCCGGTGCATCCGGTGCTGTCGCGTCAGGCTGGGAAAGACTGGACCCGGACGGCGCCGGACCGTCGCGCTGCACGGCCGGGGCGATCCCACGGTCCTCGGCGCGGCCGTCAGGCGGGCTGAGGCGAGCGCGGACCTCAGATCGGGCAGCCGATGAGCGCCTTCTCCCGACGGCCGTCGGACCGCAGGATCGTCGCGCGCTGGTAGTAGAGGTGCGACCGGCCGGGGCAGGCACGGCGGGTATACAGGCGGATGGTCGCGGAGAGCGCGTGGAAGTGGCCGCTGACGCAGAAAGGATCGCAGTCGTTGTAGTGGTAGATCCCGCGGCCGACGGCGACCCGGCCGGCCCATGTCGACCATCGAAGATGATCGACGTACAGGCCGACGTCGGCGCACGCGAAGACGATCCGGGTCGGGCGCTGGCGACCATCGCCGCATGACTGCGACGCGAGCACGGCATCATCAGCCGCCGCTCGCGCGACGGCGGCCGTGGAGGCCCAGACGACCACGGCGAGGCCGATGAGGGCCAGGGCGACCGCGCGACGCATACGCGAGGTCTTCCGCTCGGCGCCCCGAGCCAAACGGCCCAGGCCTCAGCGAATGGTCACTCGAGCACGCCGTCCCGTCGCAGGGCGCGGATGATCAGCGAGGCGGCGATCTCCGCGCCCGCCACCGAGAGGTGGACCCCGTCGTCCTGGCGCACCGAGACCGATCGGTTGCGGTACGTGACGCGCTGGCGGAAGCGGCCGCCGGGCGCGATGACCCGGCCGATGTCGATCAGCCGGACGCCGTCGGGGAAGTCCGCCGCGGCGCGTCGCAGGCCCGCGTTGACCGCGCGGAAGACACGGGCGAAGGTGGGCTTGCTCGGCGTCGGCAGAAGCAGCCAGTAGACGCGCCCGCTGCCGTCGCGCAGGTAGGCGCGCATCATGCGCCGCGCGCGGCGCGCGTACTCGGCGATCCAAGCGTCGTCGCAGCACGGGGCCGCCCGGCCGGAGGGCGCGCGCATGGGGAAGCCGTCGTTGGCGCCGAGGAAGACGATCGTCGCGTCGGGGTGCAGCGTCCGCGCCGAGCCGCGGGCGTGGGCCGGCCAGTCGAACATCGCCGGTTTGGAGATCCCGGTGCTGATGTGGGCATCGCTGCGCACCCGCGCCTGGCCGTCCTGCAGCCGCGCGGCGAGCAGGCTGTCGATGATCTGGATCATCGAATCGCCGGTCGCGAGCAGGCGGAGGCGACCGCCCCGCTGGACCTGGACGGTCCGCGCCACGCGCTGGTCGAAGCGGGTCCGCAGCTCGACGGTCCACGTGCCGCGCCGTGACATGCGGATCCTGGAGCTCATGTCGGCCTGCCCGGGGGGCAGGCGCACCGCGCGGCAGCGGACCTTGCGGCCTTGCGGCCGCGCGCACACGGTCGCGGAGATGTCGCCGACGTCCCACGGATCGGTGATGCGCACGGTCGCGGCGCGGCCCGCACGCAGCCGCGCGGGAACGACGGTCATCCGTAGTCGGTCGGCGCACGACGGCGTTGTCACCTCGGCGGAGGAGGTCTCGAGCGCTCCGCCCGGGCCGGTGGCCGTGGCGGTGAAGCGACGCACGGGCCGGTCGCAGCGCCATGCCGCTGCGCGGCGCCGTCCGCTCGTCGCTGCGGCCAGCGGCATGCGGGCGATCACGCGCGCGCCGGGTTCGGTCTGTTCGCGCACCTCGACCGTCGTCCCGGGCCGGCCCCGCACCGTCATCCGGATCCAGCCGGGCTCGGCGCTGTCGGCGATGAGCCGCAGCGTAGGGTCGCCGGTGGGGGGTGGGCCCTGCGCGGTGCGCGCGAGGGCGGGCGTCGCGACGACCGCGGCGATGCTCGTGCAGCCCGCAAGCAGGCACAGGACTCGCGGGCACGACGCCGCGCGATATCGGATGCCGCCGCCGCTCCCCCGCCGCACGTCGGCATCGTTCCCCCCCCCCCCCCCCCCCCCCCCCCCCCCCCCCC
>JAXDHC010000262.1:0-6561 GCA_034664705.1 Solirubrobacteraceae bacterium | reverse complement strand
GGCATCGTCCTCGTCCCCGAGGACCGCCGCTCGCAGGGGCTCGTCCTCCAGCACACCGTCGGCGCGAACCTCACGCTGCCGCTCCTGCGGCGGCTGTCGCGCGGGGGGATGCTCGACGACGGCCGGGGCGAGGAGATCGCCCAGAGCTACGTCGAGCGCCTCGGGATCCGCACGCGCTCGCTGGGCACCGTCGTGCGCCGCCTGTCCGGCGGCAACCAGCAGAAGGTCGTCCTCGCGAAGTGGCTGGCCACCGAGCCCGACGTCCTGATCCTCGACGAGCCGACGGTCGGGGTCGACATCGGCACGCGCTCGGAGATCGTCGACCTCGTGCGCCGCCTCGCCGACGACGGCAAGGCGGTCCTCGTCATCTCCTCCGAGCTGGCGGAGCTGCTCGCGCTCGCCGATCGCATCCTCGTGCTCCGCGACGGGCGCATCGACCGCTCCGTCGCGCGCTCGGAGGTCTCCGACGAGCCCGAGCTGCACCGCCTCGTCCAGGAGGCGGCGGCATGAGCGGGCTGCAGGCGCTCCTGCGCCCGGCGCGGAGCCCCGGCGCGGGGCCGCGGCTGGACTGGCGCAAGTACGTGCTCTACATCGGCTTCGTCCTGCTCTTCGCCGTCTTCGCGATCACGCTCGGCGACCAGGGCTTCACGACGTCGAACAACCTGCTGAACATCGTCCGCCAGACGGCGACGATCTCGGTGATGGCGGTCGCGGTGACGTTCGTCATCGGGGCCGCCGAGATCGACCTCTCGGTCGGCGCGGTCGCGGGCCTCGCGTCGGTCATCTGCGCGATGGCGCTCGACGCCTACGGGCTCGTGCCCGGCATCGCGGCCGGCGTGCTGCTCGGCGTGCTCGTCGGCTCGATCAACGGCGCCCTGGTCGTGGGCGTCGGCATCCCGTCGTTCCTCGTGACGCTCGGCATGCTCGGCATCGCGCACGGGTCGGCGCAGTGGATCACCGACTCGGCGCCGCAGCCGATCCTCAGCGACACGTTCAACAACGCCTTCGGCTCCGGCGACCTCGGCCCGATCCCGTCGCTCGTCATCTGGACGGCGGTCGCGGTGGCGATCGGGCACGTCCTCCTGCGGCGGACCTCCTACGGGCGCGGGGTGCTCGCCACCGGCGGCAACGAGGAGGCCGCGCGGTTCAGCGGCGTGCCGACGCGCCGCATCAGGTTCACGGTGATGGTGGGCGCCTCCACGGTCGCCGCGATCGCGGGGATGCTCTACGCCGGGCGCCTGCAGTCCGGGCGCTTCCAGTGGGGCGAGGGCGACGAGCTGTCCGTCATCGCGGCGGTCATCCTCGGCGGCACGAGCCTGTTCGGCGGCCGCGCCTCGGTCATCGGCGCGCTGCTCGGCTCGCTGATGATCGGGCTCATCAACAACGGGCTGATCCTCATGGGGCTCGAGTTCAGCCAGCAGCAGATCGTCCGCGGGGCGATCATCATCCTGGCCGTCGCGCTGGCGACCCGTGACTGAGGCGGTCCCGAGACCGCGGATCGGCGTCGGCGTGGTCGGCACGGGGTTCGCCGCGCGCGCCCACCTCGACGCGCTGCGCCGCCTGCCGGAGGTCGAGATCGTCGCGATCGCAGGGGGCGACGCCGCGCGCACGCGCGCGCTCGCCGCCGACCACGGGGCGCGCGCCTACCCGAGCCATCTGGAGCTGCTCGCCGACCCTGCGGTCCAGGCGGTGCACACGTGCACGGTCAACCGGCGGCACTTCGAGGTGAACCGGTCCGCCCTCGAGCACGGCAGGCACGTGCTCTCCGAGAAGCCCCTGGCGCTGACGAGCGAGGAGAGCACCGAGCTCGTCGCGACGGCGGCGCGGGCGCGGGAGCGCGGGCTCGTCAGCGGCGTGTGCTTCAACTACCGCCACTACCCGATGGTCGCCCAGATCCGCGAGATGCTGCGCGGCGGCGAGCACGGGGCGGCGCACTACGTCCACGGGGAGTACCTGCAGGACTGGCTGCTGCTCCAGACCGACTGGAACTGGCGGATCGACCCGGGCGAGGGCGGCCCCTCGCGCGCCGTCGCCGACATCGGCTCGCACTGGGCCGACCTCGTCCAGCACGTCACCGGCGACGTCATCACCGAGGTCTTCGCCGACCTGGCCACGCTGCACCGGACGCGGCTGCGCCCGGCGCGCGCCGGCGAGACGTTCGCCGCCGGCGACGGCGCCGGGCAGCCCGTCGCGGTGCAGAGCGAGGACCACGGCGCCGTCCTCGTGCGCTTCGCCGGCGGCGCGCGCGGCGCGTTCACGCTGTCGCAGACGAGCGCGGGGCGCAAGAACGGGTTGCGCATCCAGGTCGACGCGGCCGACGCCGCGCTCGCCTGGGAGCAGGAGCGCCCCGAGCGGGTGTGGGTGGGGCGGCGGTCGGGCCCGAACCTCGAGCTCGTCCGCGATCCGGCGAGCCTGCATCCGCGCGCGGCCCGTCTCGCGCGGCTGCCCGCGGGGCACCCCGAGGGCTGGTCCGACGCCCTGCGCAACCTGATCGCCGACTTCCACGCGGCCGTCGCGGCCCGCGAGGCGGGCGCGGCGCCCGACGGCGACGTCGCGACGTTCGCCGACGGCCACGCCCGCGTGGCGTTCGTCGAGGCGGTGATGGCGAGCCACCGCGAGCAGCGCTGGACAGCGGTCGGGGCCGGACGCACTGTCCCGGCATGAACCTGGGTGTCCTCACCGTCCTCTACGCGGACCGGCCGCTGGAGGCCGTCCTCGACCGCGCCGTCGAGCTCGGCCTCGACGCCGTCGAGCTCGGCACCGGCAACTACCCCGGCGACGACCACTGCCCACCCGGCGAGCTGCTGGCCGATCCCGATCGCGCCCGCGCGCTGCGCCGGGCGGTCGCCGATCGCGGCCTTCGGATCAGCGCGCTCAGCTGCCACGGAAACCCCCTGCACCCGCGCGCGGAGATCGCGCAGGCCCACCACGAGACCTGGCGCTCGACGCTGCGGCTCGCCGAGCTGCTCGAGGTGGACGTCGTCAACACGTTCTCGGGCTGCCCGGGCGACGGCCCCGGCGCGCGCTTCCCGAACTGGGTGACGTGCGCGTGGCCGCCCGACTACCAGGAGCTCCTGGCCTGGCAGTGGGACGAGCGCGTCATCCCGTACTGGACGGCGGAGGCCGAGCAGGCCGGGAGCCACGGCGTGCGCGCGATCGCGCTGGAGATGCACCCGGGCTTCGTCGTGTACAACCCCGAGACGCTGCTGCGCCTGCGAAGCGCCGCCGGCCGGCGGATCGGCGCGAACTTCGATCCCAGCCACCTCTTCTGGCAGGGCATCGATCCCGTCGAGGCGATCCGCGAGCTTGCGCGCGACCGGGCGATCTTCCACGCGCACGCGAAGGACACGGCGATCGACGCCGCGAACGTCCGGCGCAACGGCGTGCTCGACACGAAGCGCCACGACGCGGTGCTCGACCGCTCGTGGATCTTCCGCACGGTCGGCTACGGCCACGGCGAGAGCACCTGGCGTGACATCGTGTCGGCGCTGCGCGCCGTGGGCTACGACGACGTGCTCAGCATCGAGCACGAGGACGTCCTGGCCTCGCGCGACGAGGGCCTGGAGCGCGCGGTGGCGCTGCTGCGCGGCGTGATGCTGCGCGAGCCGGCGGACGACATGTGGTGGAGCTGACGACAAAGGAGAAGCGAACGATGCGACTGGGTCATCACACGAACTCATGGGGCGGGGTGGTCGGACACCCCGTCGGGGTCACGAGCATCAAGGACCTCTTCTACCTCACGCCGGGCGACACGCTGGCGACGCTGGCCGAGGTGGCGGCGGTGGGCTACGACGGCGTCGAGCTCTTCGACGGCAACCTCGGCGAGCACGCGGGCGACCTGTCGGTCCTCGAGGGCGCGCTGGCCGAGCACGGCCTGAGCCTGATCGGCGTCTACAGCGGCGCGAACCTCATCTTCGGCGACATCCTGGCCGAGGAGCTGTGGCGCGTGCGCAAGGCGTGCGAGTGGGGGTCGGCGCTCGGCGCCGAGCACCTCGTCGTGGGCGGTGGCGCGCAGCGCACCGAGCCGCCGACCGACGCCGACTACGAGCGCCTGGCCTCGTCCCTCGACGAGGTCGCGCGCATCGCGGAGGGCCACGGCCTCGTTGCGAGCTACCACCCGCACATGAGCACGATCGTGGAGTCCCCCGAGCAGATCGAGCGGGTGTTCAGCCGGTCCAGGGTGCGGTTCTGCCCCGACACGGGACACCTGCAGCTCGGCGGCGGAGACCCCGTCGAGCTCGTGCGCACCTACCGCGACCGGATCGACTACGTCCACATCAAGGACCTCGACGCCGACGGCGGCTTCGTGCCGCTCGGCGAGGGCATCCTCGACGTGGCGGGCGTCGTGTCCGTGCTGCGGGAGACCGGCTTCGACGGCTGGCTGACCGTCGAGAGCGACGGCTGGCCGGGCGACGCGGGCGAGGGCGCGCGGACGAGCATGGCGCGGCTGCGCGAGCTGCTCCGCTGACGGCGCGCGGGCGGGCATGGCACGGCGGCGCCGTGCCATGCTCCCGCGCGTGCGCCGGGCCCGCTCGCGATCGCTGATCCTCGCCACGGCGGTCGTCGCCGCGGTGCTCCTCGCCGCGTGCGGCGGCGGCGGGGACGGCGGCAACGGCACCGGGCGGAGCGCGCCGGCACGCGCCGCCGCGCCCGCGACGATCGCGCTGGACTTCACGCCCAACGCGGTCCACGCCCCGATCTACGCCGCGGTCCGCGAGGGGCTCGACCGCCGCCACGGCGTCGCGCTGCGCATCCGTGAGCCGGGGTCGTCGCCCAACTCGCTCGCGCTGCTGACCTCGGGGCGCGTCGACGTCGGCATCCTCGACATCCACGACCTCGCGATCGCGCGCCAGCAGGGCGTCGACGTGGTCGGCGTCGCCGCGCTCGTGCAGAAGCCGCTGGCCGCGCTCGTCGCCCGGGCGCCCATCCGGCGCCCGCGCGACCTCGAGGGCCGGACCGTGGGCGTCTCGGGACTGCCGTCCGATCCGGCGTTCGTGCGGGCCATCGTCGAGGGCGACGGCGGCGACGCGTCGCGCATCCGCGAGGTCACGATCGGCTTCCAGGCGGTGTCGAGCATCCTGTCCAGGCGCGTGGACGCCGTGCCGGTGTTCTGGAACGCCGAGGCCGTCGCGCTGCGCGAGCGCGGCGTGCGCATCCGCGAGTTCCGCGTCGAGGACTACGGGGCGCCGCCGTACCCGGAGGTCGTGCTGGTCACCGCGCGGCGGACGCTGCAGCGCAAGCGCGCGGTGGTCGCCGGCGCCGTGGCGGCGATCGGCGATGGCGTGCGCTCGGTGCTCGCCCGGCCCGAGCCGGCGGTGCGCCAGGTCGCGCAGGCCGCCGGCCAGGCCGACCTCGACCTCGTCCGTGCGCAGATGCGCGCGCTGCGGCCGGTCATCGTGCCGCCGATGCGCCTCGGCCGTCCGGTGCTCGAGCGCTGGGCGCGCTTCGACGAGCGCTTCGGGATCGTCAGGCGCCGGCCCGACGTCGACCGCGCGTTCGCCTTCGACGTCGCGCGCTGAGGGTCCCGCGCGTCAGTCGGGCGTGGCGGCGGGGGAGGCGTCGCCGTCGCGCAGCTCGCGGGCGAGCTCGAGGAACGCGTGCACGACGGGGGAGTCCTCGGTGGACCGCGTGATCGCGGCGAGCTCGACGACGGGGCCGCCGGTCACCGGGCGGTAGGCGACGCCCTGGAGCGCGAGGTGCTCGACGGAGGCCGGCACGAGCGAGACGCCGATGCCCGTCGCGACGAGGCCGACGATCGTCTGCATCTCCGTCGCGTTCTGCACGATGCGCGGCGGGCTGCCCGTCGCGGTCAGGCTCGCGATGAGGCGGTCGTGGAAGCCGGGCGCCTGGGCGCGGGGGAACATGACGAACGGCTCGGCCGCGAGCCGGCCGAGCGGCACGCGGCGCAGGCGCGCGAGCGGGTGGCCGGCGGGCAGCGCGGCGATCGTCCGCTCGCGCAGGAGCACCTCGGCGTGCAGGTCGTCCTCCTCGACGGGGAGCGGCACGAGCCCGACGTCGACGAGTCCGCGCGCGAGGCCGTCGACCTGCTCGATCGTGGAGCGCTCGCGCAGCTCGACCTCGACGTTGGGGCGCGCGGCGCGGAAGCGCTGGACGATGCCCGGGAGGAGGGAGACGAGCGCCGAGCCGACGAAGCCGATCCGCAGGCGGCCGGTCTGCCCGGCATCGATCCGGCGCGCGGTGGCGACGGCGCCGTCGAGCTCGGCGAGGATCGCGCGCGCGTCGCGCAGGAACGCCTCGCCGGCGGGGGTCAGCTCGACCCGCCGGCGGGTCCGGGCGAGCAGCAGGCACCCGAGCTCCTCCTCGAGCTGGCGGATCTGCTGGCTGAGCGGCGGCTGGGACATGTGCAGCCGCGCCGCCGCGCGGCGGAAGTGCAGCTCCTCCGCGACGGCGACGTAGTAGCGCAGCTGGCGTAGCTCCATCGATGTCCTTGATTCGTGATGCAGATCAAATGGAGCGCAAAAGCGTATTGGACACGATCAGTACCCGATCGTAGTCTCACGGTCCTCCCCTCCTCACGTCGGGCGCCGGCCGGTCCTGAAA
>JAXDHC010000261.1:0-2593 GCA_034664705.1 Solirubrobacteraceae bacterium | reverse complement strand
GCCGCCGAAGGCGTGGTCGCGGGCGAGCTCCTCGGGGACGCCCTGCTCGGCGAGCTCGGCGGCGACGCGCTCGCGGTCGGCGCGCCACTCCTCGGGGCCGAGCCGCGGGAGCGCCTCCGCCAGGCAGCGGAAGCCCTCGCGGGCGGCCTCGATCGCCGTCCCGATGTCGCCCTCGGGTGGGCGGCGCAGGTACCAGCGCGCGGTCGCCTCGACGATGCGGTCCACGGCCTCCATCAGCTCCCACTGCGCCGCGCGCGGCACGGAGCGGTCGAGGCGCTCGATGGCCTCCCACCGGGGGACGGCGCCGAGCACGTCGCGCGCGACGAGGTACGCGCGCACGACGTCGGCCGGCTGCGCGCCGAGCTCCGACACCAGGCGGCTGACGAACGTCGGGCCGAGCGCGTCGACGACGTGGTTCGAGACGATCGTCGCGACGAGCTCGCGGCGCAGCGGATGCTCCCCGAGCAGGTGGCCGAAGCGCTCCACGACCGCCGGCGGGAAGTAGTCGCGCAGGACCGCGGCCATGAGCGGCTCGTGCGCCAGGTCCGAGCGCAGCAGCGCGCCCGTGAGGCTGCGCTTGGCGTCGGCGAGCAGCACCGCGAGCTCCGGGCGCTCCATGCCGCGCCCCGCGCGGCGGCGGTCGGCCATCTCCTCGGGGCTCGGCAGGAACTCCGCCTCGCGCACGAGCAGCCCCTCCGCCTCGAGCGCGGTCATGAGGTCCTCGTAGGCGAACATCCGCTCGGCCGACCCGCGGACCTCCTGGGCGAGGATCTGGGCCTGGAGGAACGAGTCGTAGAGCACGTGCGCGGCGACGTCGTCGGTCACGTCGCGGAGGAGCTCGTCGCGCTCGGGCGCGCTCAGCTCGCCACGGTCGACGGCGAGGTTGAGCAGGACCTTGAGGTTGACCTCGTGGTCGGAGCAGTCCACGCCCGCCGAGTTGTCGATGAAGTCGGCGTTGATCCGCCCGCCGCCCGCGGAGTACTCGATCCGCGCGTGCTGGGTGAAGCCGAGGTTGCCGCCCTCGGCCACGACGCGGCAGCGCAGGTCCGCGGCGTCGACGCGGATCGCGTCGCTGGAGCGGTCGTGGGCGTCGGCGTCGGTCTGGAACGAGGCCTTGACGACCGTCCCGATCCCGCCGTTCCACAGGACGTCGACGGGTGCGCGCAGGATGGCCCGGATGACGTCGGTCGGCGCGAGCGCCGCGTCCTCGACGCCGAGCGCCGCGCGCGCCTGGGGCGACAGCGGGACGCTCTTGGCCGCCCGCGGCCAGACGCCGCCGCCCGCGGAGATCGCGTCGCGGTCGTAGTCGTCCCAGCTGGATCCGGCGAGGTCGAACAGCCGCCGGCGCTCGGCGAAGCCGCGGGCCGCGTCGGGGTCGGGGTCGATGAAGACGTGGCGGTGGTCGTAGGCGGCGACCAGGCGGATCCTGTCGGACAGCAGCATCCCGTTGCCGAACACGTCGCCGGACATGTCGCCGATGCCGACGACGGTGAACTCGTCGAGCGCCGGGTCGAGGTCGAGCTCGCGGAAGTGGCGCTTGAGCGACTCCCACGCGCCGCGGGCGGTGATGCCCAGGGCCTTGTGGTCGTAGCCGTTGGAGCCGCCCGACGCGAACGCGTCGCCGAGCCAGAACCCGTACCGCGCGGCGACGCGGTTCGCCGTGTCCGACAGCGACGCCGTGCCCTTGTCCGCCGCCACGACGAGGTAGGTGTCGTCCTCGTCGAGCACCCGCACGCCGTCGGGATGGACGACCTCGCCGTCCACGAGGTTGTCGGTGAGGTCGAGCAGCCCGCTGATGTAGGTGACGTACTGGCGCTCGACCTCGGCGCGCAGCTCCTGCGCATCCTCGGGGCGCCGGCGCAGGTAGAAGCCGCCCTTCGCGCCGTCCGGCACGATCACCGCGTTCTTCGTCATCTGGGCGCGCATCAGCCCGAAGACCTCGGTGCGGTAGTCCATCCGGTCCGACCAGCGGATCCCGCCGCGCGCGATGCGCCCGCCGCGCAGGTGGATGCCCTCCACCTCGGGCGAGTAGACGAAGATCTCGAACAGCGGCGGCGGCCCCGGCATGGCCGGCACGTCGCCCGAGCGGACCTTGAAGGCGATCGACCGCCGGCCCGGCCGGTACGCGTTCGTGCGCACCGTCGCCTCGATCAGCCCGAGCTGGTTGCGCAGGATCCGGTCGTGGTCGAGCGAGGCGACCGCGTCGAGGTCCGCGGCGATCCGCGCGCGCAGCGCGGCCTCCGCGTCCGCGTCGGCAGGCGCCGACGGGTCGAAGCGCACCTCGAACAGGCGGACGAGGTCCTCGGTGATGTGCGGGTTGGCCGCCAGGACGTCCTGCTGGTAGCTCTCCGTGAAGCGCGAGCCCACGCGCTGGCGGTACTTGCGGTACGCGCGCAGGATGGCCACGTGGCGCCAGTCGAGTCCGCTCGTCACCACGAGGCGGTTCAGCGAGTCGGACTCGGCGTCGCCGCGCCAGACGGCCGCGATGCAGTCGGCGATCCGCTCGCCTGACTCCTCGAGGACGAGCGGGCGGTCGGTCGGCCCGAGCACGCCGAAGTCCTGGAGCCAGGTCTCCCCGCGGTCGACGACGAGG
>JAXDHC010000260.1:0-4628 GCA_034664705.1 Solirubrobacteraceae bacterium | reverse complement strand
GCTCATGGCCGAGATCGTCGAGGCCACCGGTGCGTAGCGCCGTCGTCTCGCTGCTCGCCGCGCTGGCGCTCCTCCTGATGCCGGCCGCGGCCGGCGCGCAGGCGGTCGTCGACCGCGCCGCCGAGGGGCTGCGCCAGAGCCCCGTCTACGAGGACCCGTCCGCCGAGAACGAGCTCCCGGACGCCGAGATCGCCGCCCTGCGGCGCGAGATCCAGCAGACCGGCAAGCCGATCTTCATCGCGATCCTGCCGGCGTCGGCCGGCGCGGCGGACGGCGTCGTCGTCGACGTCGCCCGCGCCGCCGGGCGCACCGGGACCTACGCCGTCATCGTCGGCAACCGCTTCCGGGTCGTCTCCAACAGCGAGCCGCAGCGCGTCGCCGTCGCCGAGTCGCGGGCCGCGCTGAACGCCCACCGCGACGAGGGCGTCGCGGCGGTGCTCGAGGACTTCGTGCGCCGCACGGCCGAGCCGGGCGTCCAGGCCGACGGTGCGGGCGGCGACGCCGGCGGCCAGGGCGGCGGCGGCGGTGGGGGCGGCACGGGCGTCCCGTGGCTGCTCATCCTGCTGCTCGGCGGCGGCGGCCTGCTCGCGCTGCGCGCGGTGGGCCGCGGGCGCCGGCGCCGCGCCGACGAGCAGGCGGCCTTCGCCGACGTCCGGCGCACTGCCGAGGAGGACATCAACGCCGTCGCCAACGACATCACCGAGCTCGACGACGACGTCGAGGGGGCGGGCGCGCCGCCGGCCGCCAAGCAGGCCTACCTGCGCGCGGCCGAGCACTACCAGACCGCCGACGCCGCCCTCCGGCGGGCCCGGACGGTCGAGGAGCTGCGCGGCGTCGCCGAGACGGCGGCCGACGGGCGCTACGAGATGGCCGTCGCCCGCGCGCACCTCGAGGGCCGCCCCGTCCCCGAGCGCCGCCCGCCCTGCTTCTTCGACCCGCGCCACGGGCCGTCGGTGACCGAGATGGAGTACGCGCCGCCCGGCGGCGAGCCGCGGCCGGTGCCCGTCTGCCAGGCCGACGCCGTGCGCCTCGAGAACGGCGAGGAGCCCGACGCGCGCAGCGAGCTCGTCGGCGGGCGCCAGGTGCCGTACTGGGCCGCGCCGAGCGCCGGCTACTACGGCGGGGCGTTCGGCGGGTTCGGTCCCGGCCTGCTCGGCGGCTTCCTGCTCGGCTCGATGTTCGACGCCCCGTCGGCGTTCGGCGGCGGGTGGGACGACGGTGGCGGAGGCGGCCTCGGCGGCGGGGACTTCGGCGGCGGAGGCGACTTCGGCGGCGGCGACTTCGGCGGTGGGGGAGACTTCGGCGGCGGCGACTTCTGAGCGCCGGCCCCGACCCTCCTATCATCGGCTGAAGATGGCCAGCTCGCCCGACCTCTTCGTCGTGTGCAAGAACTGCGGCTCGGAGGTGAGCCCGTACATCACCGAGTGCCCGTACTGCGGCACCCGGCTGCGCAAGCGCGCGCCGAAGATCGAGCGCGACGGCACGGTCTCCGAGCCCAAGCCGAAGAAGCGGCGCCGGCCGGCCGCGAAGGTCCCGCGCCCGAAGCCCGCGCCGCGCCCGAGCAGCGACGGCCCGCGCGGCGAGCGGCGCCCGTACGCGACCTTCGCGCTCGTCGGCCTGTCGCTGTTCGGCTACCTCGTGCTCGCCGTCGTCGGGCGGGGCGACATCGCCGTCGCCGGCCCGATCGGCGAGCAGTGGTGGCGCGTGGTCACCTCGCCCTTCGTCTACGGCAGTGCGTGGTACGAGCTCGCGGCCGTCACCGCCATCGGCCTCTACGGATGGCTGCTCGAGCGCCGCCATGGGCCGCTCGCGGTCGCGGCGCTGTTCCTCGTGTGCGGCGCGGGCGGGATCGCGCTGACCGCCGCGGTCGACCCGACGCCGCTGGCGATCGGCGGCAACGGCGCCGCGCTCGGCTTCCTGTGCGCCTGGGCCGTCCCGGACCTCCTCGCGCGCGCGCGGGGAGAGGAGTACGACGGCGACCTGCTCGGCACGCTGGCGATCGCCCTCGTGCTGCTGCTGATGCCGCTCGCCGTTGCGGAGGCCAGTCCCATCGCCGGCTTCGCCGGCGGGGCCGTCGGCATGATCGCCGGCCTCCTGCTCGCCCGCACCGGCCGCGCGTAGCGCCCCGCGCGGCGCCGCGCTCCCCGCGCCCGTCGTGGCGCGGCGCCGTTGGTCGGCAACGCTCCCCCGTGAGGCGCTCGCGCCCGGGGGTAGGCATTCGATGTGGCGCCTGCCCGCTCCGCACCGCTGGGACCTGCCGTTCGCCGGCCCGGCGAGCGTGCGCGATCGATCTCACAAATGAGATGTCAGGTACCTGGTATACTCAACATCAGGAGATGGGGAACTTGGAGGAGATCCCCGGCGCAGCGATGCGCACCCGATACGTGTGATGGTCCAAGCAACAGGCGCTGAGCTCGGTCCCGAGCAACTCAACGGTCAGCTGGTGGTCTCCACGCTGAGCGCGAACGCGAGCGTCGGACAGCTCGCGTACGACGCTCTGCGCAACGCCATCCTGGCGATGGACGTCTACCACTCGGAAGCCGACCTGCGGCTGGACGAGAAGACGCTCGCCGCCGAGCTGGGCGTGAGCCGCACCCCGGTTCGCGAGGCGCTGGCCCGGCTGGAGCACGAGGGTCTCGTGCGCATCCTGCCGCGCCGCGGCGTCTACATCGTCCGCAAGAGCAAGGCCGAGATCATCGAGATGATCACGGTGTGGGCGGCGCTGGAGGCGATGGCCGCCCGGCTCGTCTGCGAGCGGGCGACCGACGAGGAGATCGGCACGCTGCGCACGCTGTTCACGGAGTTCCGTGACGGCGAGCTGCGGTCGCACCTCAACGAGTACTCGGTGGCGAACCTGCGCTTCCATCAGCGCATCATCGAGCTCAGCCAGTCGCCGCTGATCCTCCAGATGGTCCGGAACCTGCTCGTGCATGTGCGGGCGATCCGGGGACGCACCATCGGCGAGGTCGATCGCGCCGAGCGCTCGATCGTCGACCACATGCACATCATCGAGGCGCTTGAGGCTCGCGACGCCGAGCTCGCCGAGCGCCTCGTGAAGGACCACGCCCTGAACCTGGCCGACCACGTGCAGCAGACGGTCGACCATCTCGATTGACACGAACCCGTGCCCCCGCCCGCGATGCGTCGGGGCGCCGGGGTGAGGAAGGAGAGCCCGACGTGAGCGCGACGAGGACCCCCGTAGCGGAAGACGCCACTTCCGAGAGCACCGCAGCCGAGCCCGAGATGATCTCCGGCGGCCATCTGGTCGCCAAGGCCCTGAAGGCCGAGGGCATCGACGTGATCTACACGCTCTGCGGCGGCCACATCATCGACATCTACGACGGCTGCATCGACGAGGGCATCCAGGTCATCGATGTCCGCCACGAGCAGGTCGCGGCCCATTGCGCCGACGCGTATGCGCGCGTCACCGGCAAGCCGGGCTGCGCCGTCGTGACCGCCGGCCCCGGCACGACCGACGCCATCACGGGCGTCGCCAACGCCTTCCGCGCCGAGAGCCCGTTCCTGCTCATCGGTGGTCAGGGCGCCCTGAACCAGCACAAGATGGGGTCGCTGCAGGACCTGCCCCACGTCGACATCATGAAGCCGATCACGAAGTTCGCCTCGAACGTCGTGACGACCGAGCGCGTGGCCGACATGTGCTCGATGGCCTTCCGCGAGGCCTTCGCCGGCGCCCCCGGCCCGGTCTTCCTGGAGATCGGCCGCGACATCCTCGACGGCAAGGTGCCGGCCGAGAGCGCGGTCCTCCCGCAGCCCGGGAAGTACCGCGCGTCGACGAAGAGCATCGGCGACCCCAACGACGTCGACAAGCTCACGGAGATCCTCATCAACGCCGAGCGCCCCTGCGTCCTGCTGGGGACCCAGGTGTGGACGAGCCGCGGTCACGAGCAGGCGATCGACTTCGTCCGCGAGCTGAACATCCCGGCGTTCATGAACGGCGCCGCCCGCGGCACGCTGCCTCCGGGCGACCCGCACCACTTCCACCTCACGCGCCGCTACGCGTTCAACAACGCCGACGTGATCCTCATCGTCGGCACGCCGTTCGACTTCCGGATGGGCTACGGCAAGCGCCTGTCCCAGGAGGCGACGGTCGT
Source organism: Solirubrobacteraceae bacterium (assembly GCA_034664705.1). Lineage (GTDB taxonomy): Bacteria > Actinomycetota > Thermoleophilia > Solirubrobacterales > Solirubrobacteraceae > JAOPZW01. The sequence continues at coordinate 516 of JAXDHC010000260.1, read as the reverse complement.
CCAGATCGACATGGACTACCGCACGGTCGGCAAGAACCGCGACATCTCCCTCGGCCTCGTCGGCGATCCCGGCGCGATCCTGGGCGAGGTCGCCAAGGCGGCCAAGGGCCGCGCCGACGGCGGGAAGCGCGAGGGCTGGCTGGAGCAGCTGCGTGCGGAGGAGAAGCGCCTGAAGGAGGAGCGCCTGCCGCGCCTCATGAAGGACACCTCGCCGATCCACCCGCTGCGCCTCGCGCACGAGATCAACGAGTTCCTCACCGACAAGTCGATGTTCATCGGCGACGGCGGCGACATCGTCACCTTCTCCGGCGGCGTCGTGCAGCCGAAGGGCCCCGGCCTGTGGATGGACCCGGGCCCCCTGGGCACCATCGGCGTCGGCATGCCGTTCGCGATCGCCGCCAAGCAGGCGCGTCCCGACCTCGAGATCGTGACCCTGTTCGGTGACGGCGCGTTCAGCCTCACCGGCTGGGACTTCGACACCGCGGTGCGGTTCGACCTGCCGTTCATCGGCATCGT
>JAXDHC010000259.1:0-6290 GCA_034664705.1 Solirubrobacteraceae bacterium | reverse complement strand
GTGCGCAGCTCGTCGTGGTCGTGGCCGTCGACCTGGACGACGTCCCAGCCCACGGCGGCGAAGCGCGCCTCGAACCGCTCCCAGCGGTCGGGCGCCGGATCGGCCTCGAGACCCTGGTGGCCGTTGGCGTCGACGATCCCGACGAGGCGGTCCAGGCCCAGGCGGCCGGCTAGCGCGGCGGCCTCGGACACCGAGCCCTCGTCGGTCTCGCCGTCGCCCATCAGGCAGAAGGTCCGTCGCACGCGGCCGTCGAGGCGGTCGGCGAGGGCGCGGCCGACGGCGATCGGGAGGCCGTGGCCGAGCGAGCCGCCGCTGACCTCCACGCCCGGGACGCCGCGCTCGGCGTGGCCGCCGAAGGCGCCGCCGTCCTGGCAGTACTCGCGGACGAGCTGCTCGCGGTCGACGGTGCCGCGGAGGGCGAGCGTCGCCATGAGCGCCGACCCGGCGTGGGCCTTGGAGAGGATGAACGTGTCGTCGCCGATCACGTCGAAGTAGGCGACGGCCAGGATGTCGGCGATGCCGAGCGCCGAGCCGATGTGGCAGGTGCCGGCCCGCAGCGCGAGCTCGAGCAGGAGCTCGCGGATCTCGTACGCCCGGTCGTCGGTGGTCATGCGGCCTCCCGGGCGAGGGCGCCCCGTTCGAAGTCGATGGTGCGGCGCAGGCCCTCCGCGAGCGGGGTGCGGGCCCGCCAGCCGAGCGCGGCCTCGGCGTGGGCGGTCGCGGCGCGCCAGTGGAAGCGCTCGCCGTCGCGGTAGGGCCGGGCGCCGAAGCGCAGGAGCTCGTGGCGGCCGGTGACCTCGGCGATCGTCATGCACAGGTCGCGGACCCTCGTCTGCACGCCGGTGCCGACGTTGGCGGTCACGCCGTCGATGCCGGGCCTGAGCGCGGCGCCGACGAGCGCCTCGGCGACGTCGTCGACGTAGACGAAGTCGCGGACCTGGCCGCCCGGCGTGAGCTCGACCGGCCGGCCCGCGAGCAGCGAGCGGATGACGGAGACGACCAGCCGGCGCGGGTCCTCGCCCGGGCCGTAGACGGCGAAGAGGCGGAGGTGGGCGGTCTGCAGGCCGGCCTCGCGGCCGGCCTGGCGGGCGAGCAGGCCGCCGGCGAGCTTCGCGACGCCGTACGGGTCGTCGGGCGCGCAGGCGAGCGCCTCGTCCATCGGGCCCTCGACGGTGCCGTACTCCGAGCTCGATCCCGCCGTCACGAGGCGGGTGCAGCCGGTGGCGGCGAGGGCGCGGGCGAGCACGGCCGGGGCGACGGCGTTGGCGGCCAGCAGCAGCTGCAGGTCGTCCTCGCGGACGACGGCGCCGGCGGCGGCGAGGTGGATGCAGGCGTCCGGGCGGGCGGCCGTGGCCGCGGCGGCGAGGGCGCCGGCGTCGGTGATGTCGGCGCGCACGATCTCGACCTCCCGCGCCAGCGGCGCGAGGCGGTCCAGCCGCGACCGCGGGCCGACCAGCGCCGTCACGGCGAGGCCGCGCTCCACGGCGAGGCGTGCGACAGCCGCTCCGACGAAGCCGGAGGCGCCGGTCACGAGCACGTGCGGACGGGTGGCCATCTGCCTCCTGATCGGCAGTTCGGGCCAGAACTTCAGGCCGCGATCGCCGATCGGAGGGCTCCGGGCGCCGAACGGCCGCGGCGCCCGGCGGGACGGAGCCGGTTCCTATAGTGCTGGCCATGGCGACCAAGCCGAAGGTGGTGCTCCTGTGCGGCGGCCAGGGCACCCGGATGCGCGAGGAGACCGAGTTCCGGCCGAAGCCGATGGTCGAGGTCGGCGGCCGGCCGCTCGTCTGGCACATCATGAAGCACTTCGCCTCCCACGGCCTGGACGAGTTCGTGCTGTGCCTGGGCTACCGCGGCGCCATGATCAAGGAGTACTTCCTCAACTACCGCCCGCTGAACTCCGACCTCACGCTGGACCTCGGCACCGGCCAGGTGGCCTACGAGACCGACCGGCCTGAGTCGTGGAGGATCACGCTCGCCGACACCGGCGAGGACGCGATGACGGGCGCGCGGGTCAAGCGCGTCGAGCGTTACCTGGGCGACGCCGACATCTTCCTGTGCACCTACGGGGACGGCCTCGCCGACGTCGACGCCCGGGGGCTCGTCGACTTCCACCGCTCCCACGGCAAGCTGGCGACGGTGACCGGCGTGCTGCCGCCCGGCCGCTTCGGCCACCTGGGCCTCGAGGGCGACGCCGTGCGCGACTTCGCCGAGAAGCCCGAGGAGGGCCAGGGCCGGATCAACGGCGGCTTCTTCGTCTTCTCCCGCGCCTTCCTGGACCGCCTCTCGCCCGACGCGTCCACCGTGCTCGAGCGCGAGCCGCTCGAGCGGGTGGCCGAGGAGGACGAGCTTCGCGTGTACCGCCACGACGGCTTCTGGCAGTGCGCCGACACGCTGCGCGACGTCGAGCTGCTGCGCTCGCTGTGGAACGAGGGCGACGCCCCCTGGCGCACGTGGGACGACCGGACGCGCGACCGGCACCTGCCGGGCGACCGGCGCGGGCTCGATCACGCCGGGCACGAGCACGACGGGGACGGCGCGGCGGGCGAGACGACGCCGTCGCCCGGCGACGTCCGCGCGTCCGGGCGCCGCGGCTAGGCCTCGAGGAGCTCGACCGGGTCGCCGAGGACGGCGATGGTCCCGCCGAAGCCGAGCGGGCCGCGAAGCTGCGCGATCACCTCGTCGCGGTAGGCCAGCGCGGTGAGGAGGACGACGTCGACCGGGTCCTCCCGCAGGCGCTCGGGGCCGACCACCGGCAGATGGGTGACCGGCGTGAGGCGCCCCTGCTTGTAGGGATCGGAGTCGACGACGTAGCGCACGCCCTCGGCGCCCGCCTCGGCGAGGCTCGTCAGGCCCTTGGCGCCGGCGCCCCATGCGGCAACGCTGCGCCCTTCGGCGGCGCACCGCCGGAGCAGCCCGCGCAGGTCCTCGCGGACGCGACCGACCGACCCGGCGAGCGCCTCGAGGTCGCGCCCCGTGTCGACGCGCACGACGGCCTGCAGGTACTCGCCGTTCATGCCGCGCGTGATGTCGAGGACGAGGAACCCGTTGCGCTCCAGCGCGCGGCCGAGCGTGGACACGCTCCAGTAGTTCACGTGGTCGGGGAAGAAGTCGTAGAAGCGGCCGTGCTCGAGAGCCTGCTCGAGGCTCGGCACCTCGACGAGCCCCACGCCGTCGTCGGTCAGCGAGGCGCGCACGCCCTGCAGGAAGTCGTTCGGGTCGGGGACGTGCTCGAAGACCTCGCGCGTGACGAAGGCGTCGTACGGGCCGTCGGGCACCGGGTCCTGCGCGGTGACGTAGCCCGCGTGCACCCGGTGGCCGGCGGCCTCGGCGACCTCGCGGAAGCGCGCCGAGGCCTCGTTGCCGACCACGTCGACGCCGAGGTCGCGCAGGATCCCGAGGTAGTTGCCGTCGCCGCAGCCCACCTCGACGACGCGCTTGCTCCGCAGCCCGAAGCGCTCGACGAGCCACTCGGCCTGCTCCCGCTGGAAGGCGCGCATCTGGGCCGAGTGGCTGACCGTCATGAGGTAGTCGTCGTAGTACGTGCCCTCGGGATCCCGCGCGAGCTGCACGTGGCCGCACTCGGGGCACCGGAAGACGTCCAGGCGGATCGGCGCGTCGCGCTCGGCCTCCTCGGGGGTCAGCAGGTGGCTGACGTCGTGCGGGGCCCGCTCGAGCGCCATCACGGGCTCGAGGCGGTGTGCACCACAGAGGCGGCAGGCGGTCCGGGGGGCCATGGCGTCGCGGCGCGTGACGATAGACGAGTCCCGGTTCAAGCCCCGCGTCGGCCGGCCGATCACCTGGTCCGCATGTCCGGGTTGCTGAGCATCTGCGTGCCGACGTACAACCGCGCGACGGACCTCGCCGCGCTGCTGCAATGCCTCGAGCGCGAGATCGCCGGGCGCCGGGACGTCGTCGTGCTCATCGCCGACAACGCATCGACCGACGCGACGCCCGGCCTCCTGCGCGCCGCCGCGCGGCGCAACCCGTGGCTGCGCGTCCACCGCCAGCCCGAGAACCTCGGCGCCGTCGGCAACCTCGCGTGGCTCGCCGCCAACGCCCCGGACTGCGAGTACCTGTGGCTGTTCGGCGACGACGACCTCATCGTCGAGGGCGGGCTGGCCACCGTCGTCGAGCTGCTCGAGCGCGAGCGCCCCGCCTGGCTGTTCCTGCCCCACCGCTGGTTCGACCCGCTGGGCAACCCCGGCCACGGCTCGCCGGCGCCCGGCGTCGTCGAGCGCTACGCCACCGGCGGCGACCTCTACCGCGCCTACCACCACTGGCTGACGTTCCTGACCGCGTCGATCCAGCGCACCGGCCCGTTGACGGCCGCCATCCGCGAGATCGACACCGCGAACGAGTACGTGCCGCTGCTGTGGTTCTTCCGCGCCGGCCTGCAGGGCCCGTGCGTCGTCGCGGCCGACGACCTGGTGCACGGCTCGCCCGCGATCAGCTGGGCCGATCGCGCCCACCGCATCCAGACGCTCGACTTCACCGCGCTCTACGACGACGGCCTGCACGCCGGGGTCTCGGCCGAGGACTTCGGCCGCAGCCTCGACGGGCTGTACCGCGACGGCTGGGGCCTGGACCTGTGGCGCCGGGTGCCGGTCGAGCCGCTCATCGAGGCCGTGCGCCGCTTCCCGCAGTCCCAGGGCCTGCGCGACTACCTCTTCACGATCGCCCGCGAGACCGGCCGCCGCGATGCGCTCCCCGTCCTCGACGAGGCGGCCCGGGCCGTCGGCGTCGAGGCCGAGGCGACCGCGCGGGTGCAGGCCGGCGAGGACGCCTTCGCCGCCGGGGACCTCGACGCGGCGATCGCGCGCTTCCGCGCCGCCGCGGCGCGGATGCCGACGCTGGTCACCGCCTGGAACGACCTCGCCGTCGCCCTGCACGGCCTCGGCCACGCCGACGCCGACGCGGGCGACGCCATCGAGGCCGCCGTCTTCGTCGCCCCGGACGACCTCGACGCCCGCCTGAACCGCGCGTCGATCCGCCTCGGCCTCGGTGACCGGACGGGCGCGTCGGCGGACGCCGCCCGCGCGCTCGAGCTCGACCCGGGCAACGCGGACGCGACCGAGCTGCTCGCGCTCGCCGCCTGAGCGCAGATCACTCCGCGAGCAGCCCGTGCTCGGCGGCGATCCGCTCGAGCTCGGCCGGCGTCCCGGCCATGATCGCCCGCGCGTGCGCGGTCACCAGCTCGACGGGCCAGTCCCACCACGCGGCGCGCAGCAGCCGCGCGACGCCGTCGTCGTCGAAGCGCGCGCGCACGGCGCGCGCCGGGTTGCCGGCGGCCACGGCGTACGGCGGCACGTCGCGCGTCACGACGCTCCCGGCGGCGATCACGGCGCCGTGGCCGATCGTCACGCCGGGCATCACGAGCGACCGGTAGCCCAGCCACACGTCGTTGCCGACGACGGTGTCGCCGCGGCTGGGGGCGCTCATCACCAGGTCCATCGTCTCCTCCGCCCACGACCCGCCGAAGATCCCGAAGGGGAACGTCGACGGCCCGAGGTCGGCGTGGTTGGCGCCGCCCATCAGGAACCGCACGCCCGTCGCGAGGGCGCAGTAGCGCCCGATGACGAGCCGCTCGGGACCGTAGGCGTACAGCACCGCGTCGCGCTCGAACGCCAGCGCGTCGCCGGGGTCGTCGTAGTACGTGTACTCGCCCACGTCGACGTTGGGATGACGCACCACCGGCTTGAGGAAGACGACGCGCGTCTGCCCCGCCACCGGATGCACGACCATCGGATCGGGTGCGTTCGTCATGGGGGCGAGGCTACGGCCGAGAGGGCGTGATGCGCTCTGTTCGCTCTACAGACATGTCTCATCACAGCCCTGCCCCGCGCGCCCGAAGCGAGCCGCGCGGCGCCGGCGCCGCCTGCTCACGCCCCGCCGTCGCTCCCGCGCTCGTCCTCCAGCCACAGCGCGTCGTCGAACAGCAGGCGGCGGGCGGCCTCGAGGTCGCCGGACAGCGGCCGGTCGGCCATGTCGGGGTCCAGGCGCGCCGCCGCCGCGTCGTACAGCGCCCGGGCTCCCGGCCCCGTGGGCGGCCGGCCGCGCATCCGCAGCGCGCGGACGGCGAGCACGAGCTCCGCCGAGACGGCGACGGCCATCCGGGACAGCGCGTCGGACGTGCGGCGCGCCGAGTGGCCGGCGAAGCTCGCGTGCGACTCGATGCCCGACTGCACGGACGTCGTCTGCGACGCGGCCGTGGCGGCGAGCGAGCGGACCTCCGCCGCGGCGGCGTGCGCGGTGTACTCGAGGATCATCGCGCCGGAGTCCGGCCCCGG
>JAXDHC010000258.1:0-5008 GCA_034664705.1 Solirubrobacteraceae bacterium | reverse complement strand
CTTCGACTTCGGCTTCATGGGCGGCTCGATGGGGGACGCCGCCGGGCGGCGCATCACCCGGGCGATCGACCGCGCGATCGACGCGCGGCGCCCGGTCGTCTCGCTCGTCGTCTCCGGCGGCTGCCGCCTGCAGGAGGGGATGCGCTCGCTCGTGCAGATGCAGCGCATCGCGGCCGCCTGCGATCGCCTGCGCGCCGCCGGGCTCGCGCACGTCGCCGCGCTGCGCAGCCCGACGACCGGGGGCGTCTGGGCGGCCCTGGCCGCCGGCGCCGACGTCATCGTCGCCGTCGAGGGGGCGACCGTCGCGTTCGCCGGTCACCGCGTGCGCGGCGCGGCGTCCGACGACGACGCGGACGCCTTCACCGCCGAGGGGAAGCTCGCCGCCGGCCAGGTCGACCTCATCGTCGCCGAGGCCGCGCTGCGCGACACGCTCGCGCTCGCCGTGGAGCTCCTCGGGCCCAGCGACCCGCCGGCGGCCGCGGCGCCCGCCCCGGCCGAGGTGCCCGCCGCGCTCGGGCGCCAGGACCTCCCGCGCGACGGGTGGACGGCCGTGGCGCGCGCCCGCGACGACGAGCGGCCGCGCGCCGAGGCCTACCTCGAGGGGTACTTCGACGCCCGCCTCGCGCTCTCCGGCGATCGGGCCGGCGGCCGCGACCCGGGCATGCTCTGCGGGATCGGCCGCCGCGGCGGCCGCGCGATCGCCTACGCCGCGCAGGCCGGCGTCGCCAACACCCCGGCCGGCTATCGCACGGCGACGCGGCTCGTGCGGCTCGCCGACCGCCTCGCCATGCCGGTGCTGACGCTCGTCGACACGCCGGGCGCCGCCAACGACGCCGAGGCCGAGCGGGCGGCCGTCGGCCCGGCCATCAACGAGACGTTCGCCGCGATCGCGGCCGCGCGCGTGCCGGTCACGACGCTGGTCGTGGGGGAGGGCGGCTCCGGCGGGGCGCTGGCCCTCGCGTCGGCCACCGACATGTGGATCGCGCCCGACGCCTACTTCGCCGTGATCGTGCCCGAGGCGGCCACCGCGATCCTGAAGGGGGCCGAGGAGGACGTCCCCGAGACCGCCGCCCGGCTTCGCCTCCGCCCGCAGGAGCTGCTCGCGCTCGGGATCGTGCGCGGTATCGCCGGTCGCGAGTCGGCGCCCGTGCGCGGCGCGGGCTGAGCGCGCGCGGATCAGGCCGAGCGGCCGGCCACGGCGGGCGCGCCCGGGGCGGGCGCCGCGGTCGCCCGGACGCCGGCCATGCGCGCGCCGGCGTGGCGCCAGCGCGCCGGCAGCAGGTCCCGCCACGTCAGCTCGGCGTCGGCGCCGCCGGTGGCCTCGCCGTAGACGAGCACCGCGCGCAGCGAGACGACGGCGGCGAGGACGAGTCGGGACAGGCGCATGGCGAACGGCCTTCCCGCTCCTCTGACCGGGGAACGTGGCAGGTCAGCGCGCGAACGTCAGGGGGCGTTCGGCGCGGGATCCTCGTTGCCGCGCTCCTGCGGCGGCGGGTCGCCCTCGCCCTCGTACTCGACGTCGGCGTCGAGCGGCGCGGCGTCGTCCTCGATGTACTCGGGGTCGTCGGGCGGGTTGCTGGACTGCGCCTCGCCCAGCCCGGCTTCGCCGAACCCGACGCGGTCCGCGCCCTCGTCGAAGGGAGTCATGCCGCCAGCGCTACCCCTGCCGCGACGGGCGTACACGCCGACCCCGCGGTGCCCCGGCGGCGCGCCCCGGTCATGCTCGTTACCGACCGCCGCCCTTGCCGTCGCGGGGGCGATCCTGGTAGGCCTCGCCTCCAAGGTGATCATGCATACCGAAGTCCACACGAGACGGCCCTTCGGGGCCGACGAAGAGGACGTCGCCGGCTGGCACGTGCTGCGGGTGACGGGCGAGGTCGACTCGGGCACCGCGGGACTGCTGTCCACGCTCGTGCTCTACGCCGTGCGCCGCGGCGCGAACCGCGTCTGCATCGACCTGACGCGGCTCGACCGCGTCGGCATGGGCGGCGCCGACGCGCTGCGCCGGTGCACGCGCGCCGCGCGCCACGCCGGTGGGCGCGTCGCGCTCATCCCGCCCGGCGACCCGGTCGTCGCGCGCGTGCTCGAGCGCAGCGGCGTGCCGGGGGAGGTGCCGCTGCTCAGCGGCGGCGAGCAGCTGCGCTGCGCGTTGTAGGCGCGGTCAGGAGACCGGTGCGACCGTGCGCGTGCGCGGGCGCACGCTGAGGCCGGGCGGCCGCTCGTCCGCGGCGACCCGGCAGAACGCCTCGACCACCGCGGGGTCGAACTGCCCGCCGGCGCAGCGGCGCAGCTCGACCAGCGCGTCCCCGTGGCTGAGCGTGCGCTGGTAGGGACGGTCCGACGTCATCGCGTCGTAGGCGTCGCAGACCGTGACGATCCGCGCGCCGAGCGGGATCTCGTGCCCGCGCAGCCCATCGGGGTAGCCGTTGCCGTCGAAGTGCTCGTGGCTGGCGCGCACGAGGCGCGCGACGGGGCGCAGCGCGAGGGCGGCGCCGAGGATGCGCTCGCCGATGATCGTGTGGCGGGCGATGAACGCCCACTCGTCGGCGTCGAGCTTGCCGGGCTTGTCGAGGATCGAGGTCGGCACGGCGACCTTGCCGATGTCGTGCAGCTCCGCGGCCTGGCGGACGTGCTGCAGCGTCTGGCCGCCGAGGCCGAGCTCGCGGGCGACGACCTCCGCCAGCTGGCCGACGTCGTGGACGTGGTCGCCGAGATCGGGATGGTGCTCCTCGAGCGCCTTGAGCAGCACGTCGCGGCTCTGCTCGTCGGCCGAGCGGCGCGCGCCCGCCTTGTCGGCGTACATGCGGCGGTCGGCGATGCCCAGCGCGCTGCCGGCGTCGTGCGCCTCGTCGGGCACGAGCACGCAGCCGTTGGCGGCGCTGATCTCGAAGCCGTCGCCGCGCTCGGCCAGCGCCCGCTCCCCGCGCTCGACGAGGCCCATGGCGTCGTCGGCGGCGAGCGAGGCGAGCACGCAGAACTCGTCGCCGCCCATGCGGTAGGCGCGGGCGTCGGCGCCGACGGCGGCGCCCAGCCGGGTCCCGAGCCGCGCGAGCAGCGCGTCGCCCGCGGGATGGCCGAAGGTGTCGTTGTAGCCCTTGAACCCGTTGAGGTCGTAGAGCACGAGCGCGGAGCGATGACGGCTGTCCGGGTCCAGCGCGTGCTCGAGGTCGCGCATGAGGCTGCGGCGGTTCCCCAGGCCGGTCAGCGCGTCGGTCAGCGCCTCGTGGCGGCTGTCGGAGAGCATCGTCAGGTTGGCGAAGAACGTCATCGCGAAGCGCCCGAAGACGGCCAGGACCGACGCCCACGCGAGGCCGACCGCGAGCAGGTTCAGGTGGTTGAAGTGATCGGAGATGAGGAGCACGAGCCCGAGCAGCGCGAACGCCAGCGGGACGACGAGCATCCGCTTGCCGTCCAGCGGCCGCGGCCGGACGTGGCGCGGCGGCATCCACGCGGCCCACGCCAGGAGCAGCGTGGCCGCCGGCCACCCGGCCTCGAACACCGAGCCGGCCTCCCACGTGCCCGTCGCGTTGCCCCAGAGGTAGATGCCGTCGCTGACGCCGAACAGCACGAAGCTGCCGGCCAGCGCGCCCCAGGTGCGGCCCGGCTTCCAGCCCGTCAGGGCGACGCCGCCGGTGACCATGCCGAGCAGGATCAGGTCGCCGAGGGGGTACGCGAGGTTCGTGGCGACCTCGAGCGGCGCCCCGCCGGTGGTCTTCGCGACGCTCTGGAACACGACCGCCGCCGACAGCGCGGCGACGGAGAGGGCGGCGAGGGCGCCGTCGGCCCACAGGCTCGCGTGGAACCGGGCGATCCGCGCGCGGAGCAGCATCGCCACGGCGACGTAGACGATCGGGTAGTAGGCGATCCAGAGCGCGTCGCTGACCGACGGGATCGGGATCGGGTCGAGGTCCCAGAGGACGACGGTGTAGTAGACGTTGCCGAACGCCCAGCCGATGACGCCGACCGCCATCGTGAGCCAGGCGACGCGCTCGCGGGCGATGACCGCGCCGCGCGCCAGGCACAGCAGGCCGGAGCCGAGGAGCACGACGTTGTAGCCCCACTTGTCGACGAGCCACGAGAGCGGGCCGGCGTCCACGTGCGCCAGCGCCTGGACGGTGCAGGCGGCGAGCAGCAGCGCCAGCGCCCCGAGCGCCCAGCGGGCGATATGCCAGCCGGCCAATCTTGGCGCGCGCGACATGCTCTGGGACATGTCTGAACATTCGGCAGACGCACCGGAACCTTGAGCGGGCAACCGCGGTGGCGGACAAGTTTGCCTCGTTGCCGCCCGGGTACGCCGAAATGGACAACGCGAGGGACCGGATTCGGCGCACATACCCCCGCCCCGACCCTCGCCCGCGGTCCAGCATTGACGGAACGTCGACGTGGCCGCTGCACGCGTCCGGCCCCGCCGGGCGCGTTGCATTTCCAGGGCCGGTCTCGGCGCACCGGATGTGCCCGAAGTCCGGTCCGTTGAAGGAAGCGCCGCCGCCGTCGTCGAATAGCCGTCCTGCCCATGAAGCGGACGGGAACCCCCACGGCGCCGGCTCCACACGAGGCCAGCGGACACCAGACACTGTCGGCCTACATCCGAGCGCGATTCGACGATTTCTCGCGCTCGCAGAAGGACGTCGCCCAGTACATCGTGGACCATCTCGACGAGGTCGCCTTCCAGACCGCGGAGGAGCTCGCGCGCCGCGCGAACACCTCGAGCTCGACCGTCGTGCGGTTCTCGCAGGCGCTCGGGTTCGAGGGCTTCCCGGAGCTGCAGGCCTCGGCGCGCGAGGAGTTCCGGCGGCGGGTCGCCGCGGGACTCACGCCGCAGAACGGCAACGGGTCCTCCGCGGCCCCGCTGTTCTCGCTCGACCAGAGCGACTTCGAGACGGCCGTGGCCGCCGACCACGTCAACGTCGAGGAGACGGCGCGCAAGCACTCGCGCACGCAGGTGGAGGCCGCGATCGACGCGATCTGCGGCGCCGAGCGCGTCCTGATCGCGGGGACCGACCAGATG
>JAXDHC010000257.1:0-11304 GCA_034664705.1 Solirubrobacteraceae bacterium | reverse complement strand
AGCGGCCAGCCGAGCCGCGGCAGCGGATGCCCGCGCGCGGGCCAGACGTCGTCGAGGAGGTTGGCCGCCGTCGCCGCGTCGCCCTGGTTGAACTCCGCGTACATGCTCTCCTTGCCGAACGGCAGCGGCGCGGGGTACGCGGTCTTGTTGGACACCATCACGGTGATCCGCGTGACGGCCGGTGTGGCGTCACCGGGCCCGAACGCGCGGACCGTGACGCTGTGCGTGCCGTTGGCCTCGGCGCGGGTGTGCCAGCGGTACGCGTAGGGGGACTTGTCGAAGGCGCGCCGCAGCTTGCCGTCGACGCCGATCTCGACCCGGCCGGGCGCCCCGGCGACGGTCGCGCGGAGGTCGAGCGTGCCCGAGACCGTCGTGCCGGCGCTGACGCCGCTGAGCACCGGCGCGGACGCCGCGGCGGCGGGGCCGGCGCACCAGCCGAGGACGGCGAGCGCCGCCAGGGCGCTGCCCGCCAAGGCGATGGTCACGGTATTGCGGGCGCGCATGGCGCCGTCTTAGTTCAGGGCGGGGGGCGCGGTCCGGCGGCGTCACCCGTTCGGGTGAGGCCGGGTTCGACCGCCGCGGCCCGCGAAAGGCGGCGACGGGGTGACCACCGCTCAGCCGAACCCCGTCCCGCGCGCCGCCTCGCGCAGCGTGTCGACGCTGCGGGCGAAGGCCGCGCGCTCCTCGTTGTCCATGCTCGGCTCCAGTTCGCCGAGCGCTCCCGCGCCGCCGACGACGGTCGGCAGCGCGATCGTGACCCCGTGGCTCTCGCGGTACGCGGCCACCGGGAGGACCACGCGCTCGTCGCGCAGGATGGCTTCCGCGATGCGCGCGCAGACCATCCCGATGCCGAACTGGCTGGCGTCGTTGCCCTCGATGATCGCGATGTTCGCGTAGCGGACCTCGCGCTCGACCTGCTCCCGGACGTCCTCGAGCGAGCGTGCCGTCGCGCAGAGGTGGAGGGCCTCCGCGAGCGGCGCGCCCTGCACCCGCACCGACGACCAGAGCATGACCTGGCTCGTGCCGTGCTCGCCGATCACGAGGCCCTCCACCGCCGAGGCGTGAACGCCGAGCTGCGCGGCGACGTGGACCCGGAACCGGAGCGTGTCGATCACGGTGCCGGTGCTCAGCACGCGGTCGTGGCCGGCGAGCGTGCGGGCAAGGTCGGCCAGCGGGTCCGGCGGGTCGGTGACGGCGACGAGCACCGCGTCGGGCGCCGCCGCGACCACCCGCGGCACGACATCGCGGTAGACGTCTGCGTTCGGCTCGAGCAGCTTCAGCCGGCCGCGCGGGTCGTCGCGGTCGGTCGCACCGCCCGCCTTCTCATTGACCCCGGCCGTGATGAGGACGACGTCCGCGCCCGCGAGGTCGTCCCAGTCGCCGGCGCTGATCTCGACCGGCGCCGACAGCGGCGCGCCGTATCGCATGTCCGTCGCGACGGCCGTGGCACGCTCGTGGACACGGTCGACGAGGACGATCTCGCGCGCCGCGGCGCGCAGGACCAGCGCGAACGCGCACGCCTGCCCGACGGCGCCGGCACCGATGACGCCGACCTTCTCGACTGACTCACGAAGATCGGACACTGCGACGCACCCTACGCGCTGCTGTACGGCGCGCCTAGCGACGCGCCGAACCCTTCGGCCGCACGACCCGCGGGTCTCGCCATCCTCTCTGGACGCCGCCCGTAGGCTGCTCCGATGGCGAACCACCTGTCAGCGAGGCTGGACCTCGGCGCGCTGCTCGCGGCCGTCGAGGACGCCCCGCCCGTGGCCGCCGTCGACGTCCTCGGCGAGCGCCTGGCGAGCGTGCTCGGCGCGCGCGAGCTGTCCTTTCTCATCGCAGACTTCAGCGGCCAGGCACTCATCCGGCTTGGCCACGCCAGTGGCGCTGCGGCTACTCGCGAGCAAGGGCGGGAAACCGGCGAGCGGGTCGACTTGACGGGAAGCCCGCACGGGCGCGCGCTCGCGACGCAGACGGTCGAGCGCGAAACCAGCGCAGAGGGCACTCGCCTGTTCGCGCCGGTGACCAACCGGGGGGAAGCCATCGGCGTGCTCGAACTCCGCCTCGACGAACCGCCGGACGAACAGATGGTGGCCGATGTCGCGCTCGCCGCGCACGCCCTCGCCTACGTCGTCATCGCCAACCGCCGGTTCACCGACCTCTTCGAGTGGGGCCAACGGTCGGTTCCCCTGTCGCTCGCCGCCGAAATACAGCATCGCCTCCTGCCGGGCTCGTACACATGCGAGGCCGGGCAATTCACGCTCGCCGGCTGGCTTGAGCCCGCCGGCGACGTCGGCGGCGACACGTTCGACTTCGCCATGGAGCGCGACACGCTGCATGTGTCGATGACCGACGCGATGGGGCACGAGGTCGGCGCAGCTCTCTTGGCCACGATTCTCGTCGGAGCACTTCGCAACGCGCGCCGGGCGGGCGTCGGACTCGACGAACAGGCCCGCCTGGCCAATGCCGAACTCGCCGACAACGCCGCCGGAGGCGGCTTCGTGACCGGACAGGTCGCACGAATCGACCTGCGCACCGGAACGGCCGCCATCGTCAACGCCGGTCATCCGCCGCCACTGCGGCTACGCGACGGACGTGTCGAGCCCGTACGTCTCGCAGCAGACCCGCCGTTCGGGACGGTGCGCGAACACCAGTACCAGGTGCAGCGGCTACCGCTGGAGCCGGGCGACCGCCTCATCTTCTTCACCGACGGCATCCTGGAGCGCAACACCACCAGCGTCGACATCGAGGACATGGTCGCGGCCGGCGCGGAGATGCACCCGCGGGAAGCCGTGCAGCACCTCATCCAGGCCATCCTCCAAGCGACCGGCGGAGCGCTCAATGACGACGCGACCGCTCTGTGCCTCGACTGGCATGGCGGACACATGCGCGAGCGGACGACGGACTCGGGCGCCAATCAAAGCCGCGGGCCGGGCGTCGACAATTGATGCCACGCTGACGACTCGGCTCCTCGGCCCGGCTGCGAACTCGTACACCCAGTTCGCAGCCGGTCTGACATCGGGGAGACAGGATTTGAACCTGCGACCGCCCGGCCCCCAGCCGGGTGCGCTACCAGACTGCGCCACTCCCCGTGGCACTGCAGAGCGGGCGACGGGAATCGAACCCGCCCTAGAAGCTTGGAAGGCTTCTGTGCAACCACAACACTTCGCCCGCCAGCCCCGATAAGCCTACCTCAGGTGGCCCGGCCCGCGACGCGTGTCCAGGGTCGGCTCGGAAAGGGGGTAGGCACGCGTAGACTCGGGGCGTGGACGGACGGAGGGGATTCGGCGATGCCTAGGCGTCGCGCTGCGCTCGACGGGATCGACAACGACACGGCCGCAGCGCTCGACCAGTGGTTCTCCGCAGCACCGCTCCGGCTGGCGGTCGTCGACCGCCGGCGGCGGATCCGGCTCGTGAACCCCGCGCTCGCCGCGGCGACCGGTATCTCCGCCGGCGAGCACGCCGGCCGGGCCGTCGACGAGGTGCTCCCGGCGCTCGCCGCCGCGCTGGCGCCCATCCTCGCGCGCGCGCTCGACGACGGGGAGGCCGTCAGCGGCGAGCCGGTCGGCGACGAGGGTGACGCCCGGTGGCTCGCGACGTGCTACCCGGTGCGGGGCGACGACGGCACTGTCCAGGCGGCCGCGCTCGTGCTCGCCGATCCGCCCCGCGACGACGACGCTGCCGCGCGCGCGGCGTCCGCGCGCGCTGAGCGCTTGGACATCGCGATGCAGGGCACGGGGACGGGCTTCTGGGAGTGGGACGTCGTCGGCGACGACGTGCGGTGGTCGGCGAGCCTCGGGCCGATGCACGGCCTCGAGGCCGGCGATGCCCCGAGCGACTTCGCCGGCTACCTCGCGCTCGTCCACCCCGAGGACCGCGAGGCGCTCGACGCGCAGGTGCGCGAGGCCCTCGCGGGCCGTCACGAGTACGTGCACGAGTTCCGCGTCGTGCACCCCGACGGCCGCGAGCAGTGGCACGCCAGCCGCGGGCGCGTCATCCGCGACGAGGACGGCCGGCCCGAGGCGCTGGTCGGCCTGACGGCGGACGTCACGGAGCGCCGCCGGCGCCAGGACGCGCTGACCTTCCTGGCCGAGGCCGGCAAGGCGCTCGCCGGCTCGCTCGATCCGGTGCGCACCATGGAGGAGATCGCGCGCCTCGCCGTCCCGCGGCTCGCCGACTGGTGCGCCGTCCAGCTCGCCGCCGACTTCCGCGGCACGTACGAGAACATCGCGGTCGCGCACGTCGACCCCGACAAGGTCTCGTGGGCGCGCGCGCTGCAGGACCGCTATCCGCCGGATCCCGACGCGCCGACCGGCGCCCCGGAGGTCGTCCGAACCGGCCGCTCGGAGCTCTACCCCGAGATCGACGAGGCGCTGCTGGCGGCGACCGCCCAGGACGACGAGCACCTCGAGATCATCCGCCAGCTGCAGATCCACTCGGCGATGATCGTGCCGATGCGCGCCCGCGACCGCACGCTCGGCGCGATCACGTTCATCTTCGCCGAGTCCGGGCGTCAGTACTCGACGCACGAGCTCGAGCTCGCCGAGGAGCTCGGGCGCCGGGCCGGCCTCGCGCTCGACCACGCCCGCCTCTACGACCGCGAGCACCGGACCGCAGAGACGCTCCAGCGGGCCCTGCTCCCCCCCACCCTCTCCGACATCGCCGGCCACGAGATCGCCGCGCGGTATCTGCCGGGGCAGGCGGGCGACCACGTGGGCGGCGACTGGTACGACGCATTCGCGCTCGACGACGGCCGGTTCGGGATCGCCATCGGCGACATCGGCGGACGGGGCATCACCGCTGCCGCGCTCATGGGCCAGGTCCGCAACGCGCTGCGCGCCTACGCGGTCAAGGCGCCGGGCCCCGGCGCGGCGATGGCCGACCTCCGGGCCCTCGACGAGCGCCTCGACGAGCTCGTCTTCGCGACGCTGGCCTACATCGAGTACGACCCGCGCACCGGCGAGGGGGTCATGACGAGCGCCGGCCACCTGCCCGCGCTCATCGTCGAACCCGACGGTGTTGCGGCCTTCGTCGACGCCCCGACGTCCCCGCCGCTCGGCGCGGGCGGCGACGCGGCGTGCCGCGAGCACCGCTTCACGCTGGCGCCGGGCGCGACGCTCGTCCTCTACACCGACGGCCTCGTGGAATCGCGCGCGCGCAGCCTCCAGGCCGGATTCGACCTGCTGGCGGAGACGGCGCGTGCGAGCCGCGGAGACGTCCAGCAACTGGCGGACGACGTCATCGAGGCCGTGCCGCATGAGCGTGAGGACGACATCGCGCTGCTCGCCCTTCGGCGCCGCGCCGGCTGAGACGCCGCGGACCGGAGCGGAGTGGTGGCCGGGGCCACCCTTCCATGGCCCCAGCCACCCCCCAAGCGACGGCCGCGGGTCACGGGCCGCCTATGTGGTGATGCTCCTGCTCGGTGCAAAGCGTGCGTCGGGGGAGAGAGCGGAGGATCCCGCCGCCAGCCGCTGTGAACAGGGACCGAACAGTACGGCCGGCTCCGGGGGGCACGTATGGTCCGGCGGTCGGAAATACGGGCCCCGATGTTCTCCTGACGGTCGAGGACGTGCCCATCCGCACGATCGCGTCCGTGGAGCACCTCGGCCGCGGCGACCGCGCGCGCCGAGACGTACGCTGAACGGAGCGAGCGTGACCACGAGGTGCATCCGTTCCGGCCACCCCGCCTGCGCCACCAACGACGATGGAGGGACCGCCGTGACCGTCCTGATCCATGCGGAGCTGCACGGGCTCGCCGGCCGCGCGACGGAGCTGCGCGCTGTCCTGCACGAGCACGCCCAGCGACTCGCCGCCGCCGCGGGCGGTCTCGGCGCCACGGCATACGAGCCGCTCGGCGCCGAGCCCGGCGAGTTCGGCCTCGACGCGTGGTGGCGTGACGAGGCCGCCCTGCGGGCGCACTACGCGACCGCCGAGTACACGCGCTACGCCGAGCGCGTCGGCGAGCTGCTCGCGCGCCCCAGCGCCGTGACGGTGCACACCGTCGAGCACTCCTACCGGGCCACCGCGGACCTCTCCGCCGATCCCGCGCGGCAGGGCTAGGCCGCTCGAGGCCCGACCGACTTCCGCGCGCCGAGCTCCGCGGTGGCCGTCTGCGTGAGGCCGGTGGCCGGCTGCGAAACGCCGCAAAACACGCCCGCCGGCGCGCCAGAGGAGTAGGGTCGGCCCTGGAAGCAGATCAGCGCGGCATTTCTGGCACCCGACGATCCGTTTCGCTTCCGCCGCGCCTCGACCGCCGCTGATGGCGTCCTGTGGACACGGTCCGTGGCTCTCGGGAGGACCCGTGGCATGACCGAGCACGCCACCCCTGCCGTTCTTCTGCGTCGCGAAGGGCGCCCCGACCCTCCATCTCGGTGTGACCGAGCTCGCGGCCCGCCGAGGGCGCCGTCACCGTCCCGCGTTCGCGTCGAGGGGGCCGAGCGCCGGACCCGTCCAGCCGGTGCTGCAGGTCGGCGCCCGCGGACCAACTCACCGTTCTCCGCCGAACACGAGGGACACATCGAGATGCAGATCAGAACAGCCATAGATGAAGGACGGTTGGAGCAGTTTCTCGGCCAAGCGGTGACCGACATGGGGGCGGCGATGAACGGGTCGCTCGTCCTGATCGGCGGCGAGCTCGGGCTCTGGAAGACGCTCGCGGGCGCCGGCCATCTGACCACCGCCGAGATCGCCGAGCGCAGCGGCGTCGCCGAGCGGTACGTGCGCGAGTGGGCCTCCGCCCAGGCGGCGAGCGGATACCTCGAGTACGACCCCGACGGCGCGACCTTCATGCTGCCACCCGAGCAGGCCATGGTGTTCGCCGACGAGGACAGCCCCTTCTACATGCTCGGCGGCTATCACCTCATCAGCTCGGTGTTCAAGGACCGCGGCCGGATCACCGAGCGCATCCGCGCCGGGCAGGGCTTCGGTTGGCACGAGCACGATCCCGAGCTGTTCATGGGCACCGAGCAGTTCTTCCGCCCGGGCTACCGCGCGCACCTCACGGCGGAGTGGATCCCGGCGCTGGAGTCCGTCGAGTACAAGCTGCACGCCGGTGCGAAGGTGGCCGATCTCGGTTGCGGACACGGGATATCCACGGTCCTCATGGCCCAGGCCTATCCCGAGTCGACGTTCCACGGCTTCGACTACCACGACGCCTCGATAGAACGGGCGAGGCAGATCGCCGCGGCGGAGAACGTCAGCGCCAACACCGTGTTCGAGGTGGCCACCGCGAAGGACTTCCCCGGCGCGGACTACGACCTCGTCTGCTTCTTCGACTGCCTGCACGACATGGGCGATCCCGTGGGCGCGCTGCAGCACGTCCGCGATGCCCTCGACGCCGACGGCACCGTGATGCTGGTCGAGCCGTTCGCCGGGAACACGCTCTCGGACAACCTCAACCCGGTCGGCCGGATCTACTACGCCGCCTCCACGCTGGTTTGCACGCCGTCCTCCCTCGACCAGGAGGTGGGGCTCGCGCTCGGGGCCCAGGCCGGCGACGAGCGCCTGTGTCAGGTCGCCCGAGAGGCCGGGTTCACCCGGTTCAACCGAGCGACGGAGACTCCCTTCAACCTCATCCTCGAGGCGCGCCCGTAGCCGCGACGAGGCGACGTGGGCGAACGTCGGGGCCACGACGGAGAGCGAGCCATCGCGAGGACGCGAGCGGCGGCGGCGCGACGCCGCCGCTCGCGCGGTTTGCGGGTCGACTCGGTCCGTCAGGTAAGGAATCCCGGGCGCCGGACGCAGACATCGATGAAGCCGCCCGGACGGGACGGCGCCCGACACAAGGAGATCCGTGATGGCAGTCACCGCCCCCAGGCAGCGTCCGTCCGCTGCCCACAGCGCCGCGCCCTCCACGGGCGGGGACGTCGCCGCGGCGCCCGGGGACTGGCGCGACCCCCGCTACCAGGCGTTCGCCCTCATGCGACTGGCGTTCACGGTCGCGCCGATCGCCTTCGGCCTCGACAAGTTCTTCAACGTCATGGTCGACTGGCCGACCTACCTCGCGCCGTGGATCAACGACATCGCGCCGGGCACGGGTCAGGAGTTCATGTACGTCGTCGGCGCCACGGAGATCCTCGCCGGCGTGATCGTCGCGCTTAAGCCGCGGTACGGCGCGTATGTCGTCGCCGGCTGGCTGGCGGGGATCATCGTCAACCTGCTCACCGCCTCCGGCTTCTACGACATCGCCCTGCGCGACTTCGGGCTCATGCTCGGCGCCCTCACCCTCGCCCGTCTGGCCTCCGTCTACGACGCGCCGATCAGGCGCCCCGGCGTCTGAATCCGCGCAGCGGACGAGCGGGCTGCCCCCGGTCCTGCTCGTCCGCTCGCGGCTGAGCGGGCGGCTGACGCCGCGCCGCGCGCGTCCTGGCCGTCGTCGCACAGCTCGCGATCGCCGTCGAGGTAGAGCAGAGGCGCCGGGCGGCCGTGCTTGCCGGCGTGACGCGCGAACATGCCGCGGCAGCTCGACCCCACGCGAACGGCACTCGCCGCGGGGAGTTCAAGACGCGGCGCAGTCGCGGTCTCCTTCGTCCGACCGCGTCGCTCCTGTTGACTCTGCCCTCGTCCGATGGCGCCCGTCGACACGAGCCCCGCACCACCGGAGGGCCATTCCGTCTCGCTCGGCACGGTGGCGCCGGTGCTCTTCGTCGCGCTGTGGAGCACCGGCTTCGTCGGCGCCAGGTACGGGCTGCCGGACGCCGAGCCGTTCACCTTCCTGCTCATCCGCCTGAGCATCGCCGCGGCCCTGCTCGGGCTCATCGCCGGGCTCACCCGGGCGCCGTGGCCGCGCTCGCGGCGCGCGTGGCGGCACGCCGCGGTGGCCGGGCTGCTCCTGCACGGCGGCTATCTCGGCGGGGTCTTCTACGCCGTGGACCGCGGGGTGCCGGCCGGGATCGCGGCGGTGATCGTGAGCCTCCAGCCGGTCGTCACCTCGGCCCTCGTGCCCCGGCTGCTCGGCGACGTCGTCGGCCGGCGCGCGTGGCTCGGGCTGCTGCTCGGGCTGCTCGGCGTCGCGCTCGTCGTCGTGCCGGACGCCGTGGGCAGCGCCTCGGGTGCGCTGCCCGTCGCCGGCGTCGTGGCCTGCCTCGTCGCCCTCGCCGCGACGACCTGCGGGACGCTGTACCAGAAGCGCTACGGCCCGGAGGTGCCGCTGCTGTCGGGCGCTGCGGTGCAGTACGCGGCCTGCAGCGTCGCGCTGCTCGGGCTCGCGACGGCGACGGAGACGATGGACGTGCGCTGGACCGGCGCGTTCATCGCCTCGCTGACGTGGCTGATCCTCGCCCTCTCCGTCGGGGCGGTCCTCCTGCTCCTCACGCTCCTGCGCCGCGGCTCCGCCGTCCGGGTCTCGAGCCTCTTCTACCTCGTCCCGCCGGCGACGGCCCTCGAGGCCTACGTCCTCCTGGACGAGCGGTTGTCCCTGCCGCAGCTGCTCGGGATGCTGCTCGCCGTCTGCGGGGTCGCGCTGGTCATGGCGGCGCCCGCCGGGCGTCCGCCGGCCGGCGGGCACCGGCCCGCGTCGTCATCGGGACGCGCGCTGCGGTGACTACGTCCGGTCGCGGCGCGCGAGCCAGCCGAGGAGCGCACCGAGCGCGAGCCCGACCTCAGGGGCGAAGGGCGCGCCCGTGGTCACGCTGAGGACGATGCCCAGCGCAAGGCCCAGCACGGCTCCGAGCCCGATGGCGGCTCCGACGCTCATGGACGCGAGTGTATGCCGGTGACACCGCTCGACGGCAAGCGCGGCATCACAGGACGCCGGGATCACCGGTGTCGTAGTTGGCGCAGGCCTCGTCGCCGGCCGGTTCGCCGTCGCGGGTCAGGCGGTGATTGCCGGCATACACCGTGCGGGCCCACGCCGCTCCTTCGGTGGTCCGCGCGCCGTGGTCGATCAGCGCGCCCGCCCAGCGGCACTCGAACTCGCGCATGAGCGCGGTGGCGACCCCGCGGCGCCGGTGGCCGGCCTGCACCCAGACGCCGGTGACGCGGACGTCGGCGCCGCTGGCACGATCGGGCTCCGTGAAGACGAGCTGGCCGAGGCGCGTGCCCGCCTCGTCATACGCGACGAGCGCCTCGTGGGAGAGCAGGACCTCGTCTGCGAAGACGAGGGTCGGCCGGTCGCCGGCCAGCCGTGCGGGACCACCCATGCGGCCAACGTAGTCCCGGCGCAGCGGCCCCACGCGGACCGTCACCCGGTCGGGTGATGTCCGGGACGACCCTTAGGGGACGGGCGCCTGCTGGCACCCCCGCCAACTACGGTCTCCCCCGCTCGCCGGCACGGCGCGCGCAGGCCATTGTGCTCGTACGCAAACGAACCCGGGTCGCCCCGGGAGAACCGAGAAGAATCAATGGCCGTTGCCACACACCCGCAGGTCGATGTCCACGACAGCTCGCTCTCCGGCGCCCGAGCATGGTTCGCCCAGAAGGGCCTCTCGCGTCCCCGCCAGGGCCGCATCCTCGGCGGCGTCTGCGCGAGCTTCGCCCGTCGCTACGACATCAACCCGCTCGTCGCTCGACTGCTCGGCATCGTCACCGCGCTCGTCCTGACCCCGCTCGTGTACGTCGCGGCGTGGATCCTGATGCCGACGGACCCCGCCGTCGCGCCGGCCGCGGCGAGCTCTGCCTGACCCGTGGCCCGGCACCGTCGCGCGTTCGTCGCCGCGCGGCGGTGCCCCACGCGGGGCGCCGTGGACGGGAAGGAAGTGCTCGCCGGGCCGCGTCCTGTGTCGCGATTCGTTCCGAACGCACGACGCTCGACCGCCTCCCTCGCGGGTGGCAGCGGCCACCCGGCAGGCACCGGTCGCTGCGACACCGACGCCGACTCCGCCGGCCGCTTCGCCTCGAGCGGTGGGGCTCGCTCGCTCGCTGCGGTTCAGCGGCCCTTCAACGTGGGTGATGTCCGGCTGCTGTGCCGGCCCGGAGCGCTCGCGGATCCGGCGGTGAGCTGATCGACACACTGCTGTTCCCAACCGCCCCGGACCCTGCCACGGAAGCGACGGCCCACCCGGCAAAGGACCCGCCGACGTCCACGTCGGCGGGTGCGGGCTCACCAACGAGGCGTCTCGACGACCCGGCCAGCGCACGCCGCGACCGTGCGATTCCCCGTGAATACCGGGGATTCGGTGCTGTCGAGCGAGCGGGGGACCCAGGAATCGAACCTGGCGTTGCGGTTTTGGAGACCGCCGTGTTACCGATACACCAGTCCCCCCGGGCCTCGGCATTCTAGGACCCAAGGACGCCCTCCGGTCTTCTCGTCCATCCGCGCGCTCAGCGCGGAGCGCCGCGGTGGCCGCGGCGACACGGCGGCGGGCG
>JAXDHC010000256.1:0-8033 GCA_034664705.1 Solirubrobacteraceae bacterium | reverse complement strand
CCGGGCACCCGGGACGCTGGCTGCCGCGCGGCATCCTCGGGCGCAGCGACGACATGGTCGTCATCCGCGGGATGAACGTCTTCCCGTCGGCCGTCGAGCAGATCCTGCGCGAGTTCGACGGCCTCGGCGAGTTCCGGATCACGTTCTACAGCGAGCCCCGCGCCATGGACGAGGTGAAGGTCGAGGTCGAGATCGCCCGCCCGACCGACGCGCGCGCCATCCAGGCCCGGCTGCGCCAGCGCCTGGGCCTGCGGGTGCGCATCGTGCCGCTGAAGCCGGGCATCCTGCCGGTGCAGATCGGGAAGGCCCGCCGCGTGTCCGACCTGCGCCACACGCTGCCGCTCACCCTCACGCGGGACGACCGCGCTCCGTGACCGCGCTTCCGGATCGCGAGGGTGGCGGCGTCCGCCGCAGCGTGAGCGAGCGGGTCGCCGAGTCCATCCGCGTCTGGATGCAGAGCGAAGGCCTCCGGCCCGGCGACCGGCTGGGGCGCGAGGAGGACCTCGCCCGCCGCTTCGAGGTCAGCCGCCCGACGCTGCGCGAGGCGCTGCGGCTGCTCTCCAGCGCGCATCTCGTCCGCGCCTCGAAGGGGCCCGGCGGCGGGATCTTCGTCGAGGCCACGCCCGAGGAGGGCATCGGCCGCGCCGTCAGCGACTCCGTGGCGAGCATGCTGCAGGCGCAGAGCATCACCATCGAGGAGCTCCTCGAGACCCGCATGCTGCTCGAGGTCCCGCTCGTCGGTCTTGCGGCCCAGCGCGCCACCGAGGCCGACGTCGCGCGCCTGAACGACGTGCTCGCCGACGCCGAGCGCCGGCCCGACGACGGCGAGCACGTCGGCATGGTCGACGCCCGGCTGCACCAGCTCATCGCGGAGATCGCGGGCAACCGGCTCGCCGCCGCCTTCAACGCATGGGTCGTCGAGGTGCTCCAGCCGCCGCTGCGCGAGCTCGTCGCTCCCGCCGTCGTCGAGTCGGTCATCGTCGCGCAGAACCGCGACATCGTGCGGGCGATCGAGCGCGGCGACCCCGCCGCCGCCGAGCGGGCCATGCGCGAGCACCTCGTCTACGTCCGCGACCTCGTGGCCGCCGTGGCGGCATCGGGCCTGCGCGATCGCTGACGCCGCGGTCGGGAGCGCTCAGCCCCGCGCGGGCGCGGCCTCGCCGTCCTCGTCGCAGGCGACGTTCACGTAGCCCGAGCGGAACGGCGAGCGCTCGCCCGAGGCCGGCTCGTAGGCGTGGCGCCAGACGCAGCCGGTGTCGTTCGTCAGCAGGTGCACCGACACCGACGTCTCGGGCGACGTCGTGCGGACGCGATGGATGTCGTCGCGCGGCGGGATGAGCTCGTAGAAGTCGCCCGCCGCCAGGGCGCGGCGCTCGCGCAGCCGCAGGCCGCCGTTCGCCTCGCCGTAGATCTCCTCGTCCTGCGCGCCGCGGTAGAGCCCGACGAGCCCCCAGGCGAGATGGTCGTGCACCGGCGTCTGCGCGCCCGACGGGACGACGAGCGAGAACAGGGTCAGCGAGCGGTCGCCGGCCCGGAACAGCAGCCACTGCCCGATGCCGCCGCCCATGCCGCTCTGCGGCGCGCTCTCCTGGTAGTCGCGCGGCAGCCACGACGGGTCGGCGAGCAGCGCGGCGAAGCGCGGCCGGATCGCCGCGCAGGCGCCGTGCGGCGAGGCCGCCCGGCCGATCGCGGCCCGCACGGCCGCGACGAAGTCCCGCACGACCGGGGTGTCCAGCACGAACTCGTCGTCGCTCACGGGTGCGAGTCTGCGGCTCCGCGACGGCGAGATCAAGGCCGGACCACGCCGGTTGCACCGCTTGGACCCCGGGCGTACTGTCGATCGCCACCAGGACCTCGCCACACGCTCGCGGAGTCCCCGTGCGCGCTGAGGCGCGCCGGCGAGCGTGAGAAAGGAGCACCGCGATGCGCCGCATCCGCACGTACCTCCTCGCCCCGCTCGTCGCCCTCCTCGTCGTCGCCGTCGCCGCGAGCGCCGTCGCGGCCACGAAGTCGGTGAGCGTGCGCAAGGTCGGGTCGGGGTTCCGGTTCGCCCCCGCCTCGCTGAGCATCAAGAAGGGCGACACGGTCCGGTGGTCGTGGCGCGGCAGCGTGCCGCACAACGTCAAGGGCCCCGGCTTCCAGTCGAAGACCGCACCGAAGCTGACGTACTCCCGGCGATTCACGCGGGCCGGCACCTACCGCGTGGTCTGCACGATCCATCAGTCGCTCGGGCAGAGGATGACGATCACGGTGCGCTGAGCGCGCGCTCCTAACCGTCGACGGCGCCGGTGCATCACCTCCGCTCGTAACCGTCAACCCGGAAGCGCGGCCGCATGCCGGCGCGCTCGTACAGCCGCCGCGCCGGCGCGTTGTCGGCGGCGACGCCGAGGTGCGCCTCGGGCAGCCCGGCCTCCGCGAAGCCGGTGAGCGCCGCGCCCAGGAGCGCGGCGCCCAAGCCGCGGCCGCGCTCCCGCGGATGCACGCCGAGCACGTCGACGTGGCCGGCGCGGTCCCAGCGGCGCGCGAGCATCAGCCCGACCGGGACGCCGTCGCGCTCGGCGATCCGGCTGATCCCGTGGTCGATGCCGGGCGGCTCGAGGTGGTCCCGTCGGAAGACCTGAAGCGACATGGGCTCGTACTCCGAGTTGGCGGCGAAGACCTCGGCGTCGAGCGCGTGGAGCGCCGCGGCGTCGGCGACGGGGTCCACCGCCCGCAGCGCCACCCCGGCGGGCACGCGCGGCGGCTCGAGCGCGCCGTCGAGCGCGCGCCCCATGCGCCACCAGCTCCCGATGCCGTGGTACCCGGCGGCGAGCAACAGCGTCCTCGCGCGCGCGTTGTCGGCGCCGACCCACTGGCGGCGGCGGTGGCCCGCCGCGTCCGCGCGCTCCTCGGCCCAGGCGAGCAGCCGCGCGCCGAGCCCGCGCCGCTCGTGGTCAGGGTGGACGACGGCGATCGTGCGCGACGCGCGGACGAGCGCGTACCCGACGATCCCGGCGCGCGGGTCGTCGGCGACGACGGCGTCGGCGGCGAGGTCGCCCGCCCGCCAGTCCTGCTGGACGCCGCCCGGCGGGACCGCGGACACCCCGAGGTCGGCGGTGTCGCGGGCCGCGAGGACGCGCACGACGCCCGGCGCATCGTCGGGCGTGGGCGGGCGCAGGCACATCGGGGGCGAGTGTGGCAGGCGCGCGGCGGGCGGCCGGCGGGCCGCGCGGGGCCCCCACGAGCCCCGGCGCCCGCGCGCGCGACGTTCAGATGGCGAGGCGCCTCAGGCGTCGAGGCGCCCGCGGCGCGGCGCGGCGCCGAGCACGTGCGCGGCGTGATCGCGATGCCGCGCGGCGGCGGCCTGCAGGTCGTGCGCCGTGCGCAGCTCGGCGGCGCCCATCTGGCGCCGCACGCGCTGGATGTCGCTGATCTTCGTCGCGCCGTGCGCCAGCGCGCCCGGCGAGCGCTCCCCGTGATGGATCAGCATCCCTCTTCCTCTCTCGTGCTCGCGTCGGTCCGTGAGCAACCTCCCGCACCGCGGCGCCGGGCGCATCGGACATCCGGTCGGACCTCCGCGCGTCGGCAGCGGACCGGCGGGCCGACGAGCGCGATCGCGCCGAACATCGCCCGCGAGCCGTGGGACCATGCCGCCGAGGGCATCGTCCTCACCGCGGCCGTGGGCGCCGGAGCCGCGCGGGCGTGGAGCGCCTCATTGCCGGCGCTCGAGCCGGTCGACCAGCGCCTCGGCCTGGGCCACCGCCATCGCCAGGTCCATGACGTCGACGACGTCCACCTCGTCCGGGCGCTCGCGCGCCGCCGCCATCGTCGCCTCGAGCGCCTTCCGGCGCGCGACCAGCTGTTCGACCGCGCGCTGACGCAGCCCACCGCGCTGCGTCGCGGCGTCGCGTGCGCCGGCGGGAGTGTCCACCGCGTTGGCCATGCGCGCAGTCTGACCGCGCGGCGCCCTCCCCGGGTGACCAGCGGGTGAAGCAGAGCGCCGGCCGGCGGGCGCCTTCCACGGTTGCGGGACGGGCAGCGTGCTCACGGTGCGAAGCGTCACGGACCCGCGGAGGCCGCGCATCGGACATCCGGTCGGATGTCGAGCGGGGCCTTCCGTACAGGCGGTCGGGTCGCCGCGCTACGCGGGTGCGCCGTCGACCACGACCACCGGCGTGCCGTGCCGCGCCAGCGCGTCGCCGACCGCCCGCCCGCGGTGGGTGTGCGCACCGACGACGACGAGGCCGGCCCCGACGGCGGCGACCTGGTCGAGCACCGTGCGGACGATGTCGTCGTGGCCGCCGACCGTGTGGACGACGCGGCCCCCGGCGGGGACGCCCTTCGCCCGCACCTGGGCGAGGCGGGCGTCGAGCACCTGCGCGGCCTCTGGCGGCGCCTCGCGGTCGACGGCGCCCTCGCCGGCGAGGATGTCGGTCTCGCGCACGTGCAGGACCTCCACCCCGGTGCCGCGCTCGGCCGCGAGCTCGGTCGCGCGGTCGGTCGCGACGGCGCCCGTCGCAGACACGCCGACGGCGACGAGCACCGGCGCCGCCGCGGTCAGCGGCACGTCGACCTCGGCCGCGGGCGCCTCGGCGAGGTGGCGGCGGCCGGCGACGAGCACGGCCAGCGCGGCGACGACCGCCGCGGCGCCCACGAAGAACGGCGTCTCCGGCGAGATGCCCTCGGCGAGCTTGCCGGCGAGGTACGGCGCGACCGCGCCCCCGGCGAAGCGCACGAACGAGTAGGCCGACGAGGCGACGGGCCGCTCGACCGGCGAGACCTTCATCACGACCTCGGTGAGCACGGTGTTGATGACGCCGAGGAAGGCGCCGGCCCCCACGACGCAGACGGCGAGGATCGCCGGCGTCTGCTCGGCGAAGCCCATGACGACCAGGATCGCGGCGATCGCTGCGTACATGCCGCCCAGCGTCCGCACCACGCCGAAGCGGCGCTTGAGCGGCGGCGCGACGAACACCGACGTGATGGCGAGCAGCAGGCCCCAGCCGAAGAAGACCAAGCCGAGGGCGTGGGCGCCCATCCGCAGCGGGAAGGGCGTGTAGGCCAGCAGGGTGAAGAAGCCGAAGTTGTAGAACAGTGCGACGAGGCCGGTCACGAGCAGGCCGCGGTGGCGCAGCGCCCTGAGCGGGTCGGTCAGGCCGACCTTGCGCGTGGGCCTGGGGATGTCCTCGAGCAGCACGACGATGGCGATGAAGCCGACCGTCATGAGCGCCGCCGTCCCGAAGAACGGCCCGCGCCAGGTGATGCCGCCGAGCAGGCCGCCGATGAGCGGCCCCGAGGCGATGCCGAGCCCGAGCGCGGCCTCGTAGAGGATGATCGCGCCGGAGACGCCGCCGCTCGCGGCGCCGATGATCACCGACAGGGCGGTGGCGATGAACAGGGCGTTGCCGAGGCCCCATCCGGCGCGGAAGCCGACGATCTCGCCGACGCTGCCCGACGCGCCCGCGAGCGCGCTGAAGATGACGACGAGCACCAGGCCGGCGAGCATCGTGCGGCGCGGCCCGATGCGGCTGGACACGAACCCCGTGACGAGCATCGAGATGCCCGTGAACGCAAAGTATGAGGTGAACAGCAGCTCGACCTGGCTCGGCGACGCGTCGAGCTGCGTGGCGATCGCCGGCAGGATCGGGTCCACCAGGCCGATGCCCATGAAGGCGACGACGCAGGCGAACGCGACCGCCCAGACGGCCTTCGGCTGGCGCGTCATGGGCGACCCCCTCCGGCGATCACGGCGTCGAGGGCCGGCAGCGCGGCCTCGAGCGCGGCGCGCTCGTCGGGATCGAGGGACGCGAGCCGGGCCTCGAGCACGGCGGCCCGCGCCTCGCGCAGCTTCTGCAGCCGCGCCTGCCCCTCGTCGGTGATCGCGACGCGGACCGCGCGGGCGTCGGCGGCGTCGGGCCCGCGCGCGACGAGGCCGAGGCGCTGCAGGCGCGTGACGAGCGTCGTCATCGTGGGCTGCGCGACCCCTTCGCCGGCGGCGAGCTGCGTGATCCGGTGCGGCCCGCCGTCGCGGAGCGTCGCGAGGACCGACAGGCTCGTGCGGCTGAGGTCGCCGGCGCCGCCGCGGCCGAGGGTGCGCCAGAGGACGGCGAGCCGCGCGTCGAGCGCCTCGCCGAGCGTGGTGGTCCCGTTCTGCATGGGACCACATATAGCCGTCCTATATTTCTTTCGGACCGCGGTGTCAGGCCGCTGACCGCGCGCCCGGCGGGCCGGTCCCGTCGCCCTACGCCGCCACGACCGACGGCGCCAGCGCCATCGTGTGCTCGTACACGGTGTAGCGGTGCTTGCCGCCGTGCTTGGAGGCGTACATCGCGGCGTCGGCGTTGCGCATGAGCTCGGTCGGCGGCAGGCTGCCGGAGTCCGCGATCGCGACGCCGAGGCTGGCGTGGACCGCGCGCTCCGTCGGGCCGAGGTCGAACGGCTCGCCGAGGAACCGCAGGATGCGGTCGGCGACGATCCGCGTGTGCTCCTCGCGGATGTCGGTGAGCAGCACGGCGAACTCGTCGCCGCCGAGGCGCGCCGGCGTGTCGGCCGTCCGCAGGGCCCGGCGCAACCGGCTGGCCGTCTCGATCAGGAGCGCGTCGCCGGCCTCGTGGCCGAGCGTGTCGTTGATGCCCTTGAAGTCGTCGAGGTCGATGTAGATCACCGCGACGTTGCCCTCGCGCCGCGAGAGCGCGTGCTCGACGCGGTTGGCGAACAGCAGGCGGTTCGCCAGGCCGGTGAGCGGATCGTGGAAGGCCTGGTGCTCGAGATGCTGGTGGACCTCCTCCAGGCGCGCGACCTTCTGCTCGAGGTGGTCCTGGGCCAGCGTCGTGCCCGTGTGGTTCGCCAGCGTCTCGAAGAGCTTGAGGTCGCGCCGGTTGAACGACCGCTCCACGCCCACGCGGTTGGCAAGGAGCAGGGCGCCCACGAGATCGGTCTCCCCGGGCAGCGCGGCGAGCATGCCCGCCTCGACCCCGCGCCGCTCGAGGTGCTCGGCGAGCGCTGCGGGCGCGTCGGCGGCGGTGAGCTGCATCGCGTGCAGGTCCGATCCGACGAGGTCGCGCAGCTGCGTGACGACGGCGCCGTCCAGCGGCTGCATGATCTCGAGGGTGTCCAGCGGCCCGAGCGCCGTCCGCGCCGGCCCCCCGTTCGGCGTGGCGAACAGGTAGACCTCGGCGATCTCCGCGCGGAAGGCGTCGAGGCTCTTGGCGAGGAGCGCCGTCAGCGCCGGGGCGGTGTCGCTCGCGCGGGAGAGCGCGCGGCTGGCCTCGTAGAGGAACTCGAGGCTCTCGTGGCGCTGGCGTTCGGACAGGTAGGCGCGGTAGGCGATGAACAGCATCGCCGAGGGCGCGAGCAGGAAGATCGTGGCGCGCGGCTCGTCGGCCAGGAGGACCGCCGCGAGCAGCCCGATGCACGCGTTCGTCACCGCCACCGCGAGGGCGAACACGATCATCTCCGCGACCTTGCGCGGCTCGAAGCGCCGCTCGGCGATCGCGATGGCCAGGCTCACGAGGACCACCGCGAACGCGGCGGTCGCCACCGCCACGACGAACACGGTCAGCCACACCCGCGGGCCGAGCACGGCGCTCGCCGGGCGCAGCGCGTGGAAAAGCGTGGCGGCGATCGTGGCCACGATCGCGAAGTGGGCGAGGTTGAAGACGATCCGCACCGGCGCGCTGCCGCGCTCGAAGGCCAGCGCCAGGGCGCCGCCCGCGACCCACGCGACGATCACCGCGCTCGGATCGGCGAAGAGCAGGCCGAGGAGCAGCGGGACGTCGCTCAGCGAGAGCGAGTGGGCGCTGCGCCGGAAGTGGACGTGGGCGACCCAGCGCTCGGTGGCGGCGAAGCCCAGGGCGAGGAGCCACCAGGGGATCTCGGGGCCGAAGCTCGAGGGCCGGACGTGCCGGATGTGCACCCACCAGACGGCGAGCGCGGCGAGCGCGATCGCGAGGTTGAGCGCCCAGACGGGGCCGGGGCCGGGGAGGGCTCGGCGGATGAGGTGGATGGGGCGGCGGAGGGGGCTCATGGGGCGGCGGGGGAGGTCATGGCAAGGG
>JAXDHC010000255.1:0-7990 GCA_034664705.1 Solirubrobacteraceae bacterium | reverse complement strand
AGAGCCGGTCGGGGGTCCACATCGGGTCCCAGATGACGTTCACGTCGACCGTCGAGACGCCGGCCATGCGGCGCAGGCGGTCGGGAATCGCCTCGGACATCGTGACGATGAACGGGCACCAGCCCGTCGTCGGCAGCAGGTCCACCCGGACGTGCGTGCCCTCGACGTGGACGTCGTCGACGACGCCCATGTCCACGATGCTGATCCCGCGGTCGGCGCAGCACGGGTCGTAGACCTCGCCCAGCGCCTCGAGGAGCACCTCGCGATCGGGTGCTCGAACTGTCGTCACGGCTCCCTCCTCGGATGGTTGTCTGGATCGATGGCGATGCGGAAGCCGGTCGTGGCCGTCGCGCGGGCGGGGTCGGCGGCCAGCGCGCGGGCCGCGCGCACGCCCCACGCGTGGTCGAGGTAGCAGCCGCCGCGCACGGCGCGCCAGCCGTCCTCGTCGGGCGCGTCGGCCACCCACTCCCAGACGTTGCCGGCGAGCTGCTCGGCGCCGCACGGCGCGGCGCCGCCGGGGTGCGCGGTGACGGCCACGGTCCAGCCGCAGCCCGCCTCGGCACAGGCGCAGAGGTCGTGGTCGAACGTCGGTCCCCACGGCCACGCGCGACCGTCCTCGCCGCGCGCGGCGGCCTCCCACTCCGCGCCCGTGGGCAGGCGCGCGCCGGCCCACGCGCAGAACGCCAGCGCGTCGTCGAAGGTCACCTCGGTCGCCGGATGGTCGGCGAGCTGCTCGTCGTGGAGCCGTCGCGCGAGGGCCGGGCGCATCGGGTGGCCCGTCGCGTCGACGAAGGCGCTCATGTGCGCGTTGACGACCGGCCAGCGGCCGATCAGCGTGGCCGCGACGGGCACCGGGCGCTCCTCCCCGCCCTCGCCGAGCAGGTATGTCCCCGCCGGGACCGCCACCCAGGCGTCCAGCGGCGGGACGCGGCGCTCGGGCCACGGCGGCGACGCGGGCACGCGCGCCGCCGGGGGAGGCGGCGCCATGGGAAGCGCCGCGCCGGCCCCGGGATCGAGCCCCGGCAGGCCGACGCCGAACGGCAGTTCGGTCGTGGTGGCCTCAGTTCGTCAGCTGGACGCCGCCGACCCTAGCCCGCCCGTCCGTGCGCACGCAAGTCACGGGCGCGCCGCCGGACGCACCCTGCGCCTCATACTCTCCACGCCGATGCCAGAGCTGCCGGAGGTCGAGCGGGCGCGGGCGCTCATCGCGGCGCGCGCGCTGCACCGCCCGATCGCGGCGGTCGACGATGCCGACACCTACGTCTGCCGCCCGCACGCGCCCGGCGAGATCGCCGACGCGCTGGTCGGCCGCCAGCTCGAGGCCGTCCACCGCCGCGGGAAGTCGATGTGGCTGGAGACCTCCGGCGACGGGCCGGTGCTCGGGCTGCACCTCGGCATGGCCGGGCGCATCGTCGTCGACGACGCCGAGGCCGGCGACCCGCCGCCGCGGGTCGAGCGCCCTGGCTGGGACCGCTTCACGATCCGCTTCGCCGACGGCGGCCACCTCGTCCTGCGCGACAGCCGGCGGCTCGGGCGCGCGCGCCTGGAGCCGGACGTCGAGCGCCTCGGCCCCGACGCCGCCGAGGTCTCGCGCGCGGAGTTCCGGGCCCGCGTGGGGCGCGGCGACGCGCCCGTCAAGGCGCGCCTCATGGACCAGGCGGTGATCGCCGGCGTCGGCAACCTGCTCGCCGACGAGACGCTGTGGCGGGCGCGGATCGACCCGCGCCGGCCGGCCGGTGCGCTCGACGAGGCCGAGCTCGACCGCCTGCGGCTGGAGCTGCGCGCCGCCACGCGCTCGGCGATCGCCAAGGGCGGCGTCCACACCGGCGACGTCATCCCCGCCCGCCGGCGGGACGGCGCGTGCCCGCGCTGCGGCGCGCCGATGGTCCGGGCGACCATCGGCGGCCGTACCACCTGGTGGTGCCCGGACGAGCAGCGATGACGCGCCAGGGCGCCGCGCACCGCGGCCACCGTTCGTTTGTGGCGTCAGCCGCCAGGGGACACGCCAGTGACCATCGCGGGAGGGACGCAGCATGACGGCGCGAGCGCGGCAGCTCGTCACATACGGCCAGGATCGGCTGAGCATGCCCGGGGAGCGCCGGCTCGCCGGGCGCATCGGGGGCGCGGTGTGGCTGCTGTTCGCCCTGACGCTGCTCGTGATGGTGCCGATGCCCGGTCGCCCGATCGGGCACGTCGGGGCCGTGGTGCTGCTCGCCGTCGCCGCGCTCGTCGCCGGAGCGGCCTGCGTGCTGCTCGTCCCGTGGGAGCGCGCCGGGCGCGCCGCGCTCCACGTCTCCTCCGGGCTCGGCCTCCTCGCGACCGCCCTCGTCGGGCCGCTGACCGGCGGCGGGGACTCGCCCACCCACGAGTACCTCTGGTTCGTCCTCGTCTACGCCGCGTTCTTCTACGCGCTGCGCCCCGCGCTCGCGTACTGGGCCGGATGCGTCGTCGTGAGCGCCATGCCGCTGTTCTACGACAGCGCCGCGCTCGGGGGCAACCTCATCCGGGAGCTGGTGATCGTCGTCCCGCTGTACGGGATGGTCGGGGCGATCGTGTATGCCGGCCGCGAGGTGCTGGCCGGGCTGTCGCGGCGCGCGACGCGCCTCGGCGCCGAGCAGGAGCGCCTCGCCGAGGAGCAGTCGTCCCTGCGCCGCGTCGCGACGGCGGTCGCGGCCGGCTCGCCGCCGCAGGCGATCTTCACCCTCGTCTCGTCCGAGGTCGGGCGCCTGCTCGGGGCCGACGCCGCGGCGATCGCACGCTACCTGTCCGAGGAGCGCCTCCAGATGATGGGCGTCTGGCAGGGGCGCACCGAGCCGGCGCAGGTCCTCGAGCTCGACCCCGGCGACGAGCTCGCCCGCGCGCGCACCGCGACGCGCCCGATCCGGATCGATCGCTACGAGGACGACGCCGTCAGCCGGGCTCGGACGCTGGGCTACGGCTCGCTGATCGTCGCGCCCGTGTCGGCCGGCATGACGCGCTGGGGCGCGCTCGTCGTGGCGGCGCGCGCCGCCGACGCCTTCGCGCCGGGCGACGAGGACCGCCTGAGCGACTACGCCGACCTCATCGCGACCGCGGTGGCCAACGCGGAGGACCGCGCGCGGCTGGACCGCCAGGCCGGCGTGGACGCGCTCACCGGGCTCCCGAACCACCGCGCGCTGCGCGACCGCCTCGAGAACGAGGTGTGCCGCGCCCGCCGCCACGGCCGTCCGCTCACCGTCGCCGTCGTCGACGTCGACCGCTTCCGCGAGCTCACCGACCGCGTCGGCCACGACGAGGGCGAGCAGACGCTCGCCGAGATCGCCCGCCTGCTGCGCTCGACCGTCCGCGAAGAGGACGTCGTGGCGCGCCTGGGCGCCGACGAGTTCGGGATCGCCTTCGTCGAGAGCGACCGCTCCACCGCGCTGCTCGCCGCCGATCGGGCCCGCCGCGCGATCGGCTCGGCGACGCTGCGCCACGGCGAGCGCGTGACGGTCTCGGTGGGCCTGTGCGACCTCGAGGCGGCGCCGTCGGCGGACGAGCTCCTGCGCCGGGCCGACGCGGCGCTGTTCTGGAGCAAGGAGCACGGCCGCGACCGCAGCTGGATCTACGACCCGTCCGTCGCGCGGGACCTCGCGGGCTACGCGCGCCGGCGTGCCCTGGACGACGAGCACGCGCTGGCCGGCCTGCGGGCCCTCGCGCGCGCCGTCGACGCCAAGGACCCGACGACCCACGAGCACTCCGAGCGCGTCGCCACGCTCGCGGGCCGCCTGGCGAGCATGCGCGGCTGGGACGACGTATGGGTGGAGCGCCTGCGCGAGGCGGCGGTGCTCCATGACGTGGGCAAGGTCGGCGTGCCCGACGCCGTGCTGCTCAAGCCGGGCCCGCTGGACGACTGCGAGCTGCGCCTGATGCGCGAGCACGCCGCGCTCGGCGCCCGGATCGTCCGCGACATGCTCGACGACGCCCAGGTCGAGTGGATCGCCGCCCATCACGAGCGGCCCGACGGCCGGGGCTACCCGTACGGGCTGACCGCCGCGGACATCCCGGAGGGCGCCGCGCTCATCGCGATCGCCGACGCATGGGACAGCATGGTCTCCGACCGCCTCCAGCGGCCCGGGCGCGACGCCGAGGACGTGCTGGCCGAGTGCCGCGCGCTCGCGGGGCGTCAGTTCACCGCCGAGGCCGTCGAGGCGCTCGAGGCGCTGCACGCCCGCGGCGGGCTCGTCATGGCGGCGACGCGCATGCACCGGCCGACGTTCGCGCCCGAGCCGCGCGTGGCCTGAGACCGGCTTCGCGCGGCGTCAGCGCGACGCCTGCCGGCGCAGCGCGATCCCGGTGATCGTCTCGCGGACGACGCGGTCCGCGACGAGCGCGGTGATGTCGGCCGGCCCGACCGCCGTCGGCAGGACCTCGACGACGTCCGCGCCGACGATGTCGAGCCGGGTGGCGAGCTCGCGGACCGCCCACAGCAGGTCGGCCGAGGTCATGCCGCCGGGCTCGGGCGTGCCCGTGCCGGGGGCGAACGCCGGATCGAGGACGTCGACGTCGACCGTCAGGTAGGCCGGCCCGGCGCCGGCGACCGCGACGGCGTCCTCCACGACCGCCCGGATGCCGCGGTCGCGCACGTCGTGCATGAACAGGCTCGTGATGCCGCGCTCGGCCTGCCAGGCGAACTCGGGCTCCCCCGGCCAGTAGCCGCGCAGGCCGATCTGCACGTATCGGCGGGCGTCCACGTGCCCGGCCTCGACGAGGCGGTACATCGGCGTGCCGTGCGACAGGGCGACGCCGAAGACCTCGCGCCCGGTGTCGGTGTGCGTGTCGAAGTGAAGGAGCGCGACCGGGCCGTGGCGCCCCGCGCACGCGCGCAGGCTCGGCTCGGTGATCGCGTGGTCGCCACCGAGCACGAACGGGACCGCGCCGGCGTCGAGCACCTCGCCGACCGTCGCCTCGATCGCCGCGTGCGTGCGCACCGGG
The DNA here is from genome assembly GCA_034664705.1 of Solirubrobacteraceae bacterium. Lineage (GTDB taxonomy): Bacteria > Actinomycetota > Thermoleophilia > Solirubrobacterales > Solirubrobacteraceae > JAOPZW01. The sequence goes on along the minus strand of JAXDHC010000255.1, from coordinate 3,037 downwards.
TCGGCCGGGAGCACCGGCGCGTCGCCGAAGTCGACCACCCGCAGGTCCCCGACGCCGTCGACGCCCGCCTCGAGATGGCGCCCGTGCGGCGCGCCGGCGGCACGGATCGCGCGCGGCCCGAAGCGCGTCCCCGGGCGGTCGGAGACGAGGTCGTCCGTCGGCGCCCCGACGATCGCGACGTCCACCCCGGCCAGGTCGGCCGGGTCCTGCGTGTACGGCATGCCCGAGAACGTGAGCAGCCCGGCGTAGTCCGGCTTCTCGCCGTACTCGCGCCAGCGCTCGAGCGGGTCGATGGGCGCCACGCCGCTAGCGGCGCGCCCGGCGGGTGCGGTTGCGCTCCTCCTGGCGCTCGACCACGTTCACGATGAGCTTCAGGTACTGATCGACGCCGGTGGCCTTCGCCTGGCCGTGCTCGAAGGCCTCGCGCCAGTCGGCGACGCGGGCTCCGTTCTCGACCATCGCGTTGAAGAAGTCGCGGCGGATGTCGATCCGGATGCGCGCGTCGGTCGCCATGTCCTTGCGGACGTCGAGCTCGGGCAGGTCGACGCGGTACTGCTGCGTGTCGCCGCGGCCGTGCAGATCGATGCCGACGACGAGCTTCATGGGCTTCAGCGCAGGGACCTCGTCGAGGAAGCTGCGGACGGCCTGCTCGATGAGGGTCTTCGCGTCCTGGGCCATGGCGGGCAACATTACCGGGCATGGAACTGACCCTCGTCCGGTCCGCCACGCTGCTCGTCGACATCGCCGGCCGCCGCTTCCTCGTCGACCGATGCTCGATCCGGCCGGCGCGCGCGGCCCCGTCGCCAACACCCCCCTGACCCGCGGCCGAACCAGCCGGCCGAGCTGCCGACCGGGCCCGCGGAGGTCGTCGACGGCGTGGATGCGGTCCTCGTCACCCATCTGCACTCCGACCATCTCGACGAGACGGCGACCGGGCTGCTGCGCGAGCGGCGCCTACCGATCGCGTGCCGACCCGGAGACGAGCCGGCGCTGCACGAGCGCGGCCTCTCAGACCTGCGCCCCGTGGCGCAGGCCATCGACCTGTGCGGCGTCGGCATCGCGCGGACGCCGGGGCGGCACGGCACCGGAGAGATCGGCCGGAAGATGGGACCTCGAGGCCCTCTACCACTGCGGGCTCAGCCGCGCCGACCTGCGCGCCGCCGTCGACGCGGCGTCGGCGACCGCGTCCGCATCCCCGCCGACGGCGAGACGCTGCGCTCCTGACGCGCGGGGTCAGCCCTGCGTGCCGAAGACCCGGTCGCCGGCGTCGCCGAGGCCCGGGCGGATGAAGCTGTGGTCGTCGAGCTCGCGGTCGAGCGCGGCCGTCCAGATCGGGACGTCGGGATGCGCCTCCTGGACCGCGGCGACGCCCTCGGGCGCGCTGACGACGCAGATGAGGCGCAGGCGCTGGGCGCCCGCCTCCTTGAGGCGGTCGAGCGCGTGCACGGCGCTGCCCCCCGTCGCGAGCATCGGGTCGACGACGAAGACGTGGCTGTCGGCCAGGTTCGGCGGGAGGCGCTCGAAGTAGTCGACGGGCGTCATCTCCTCCTCGTCGCGGTACATCCCGAGGTGCCCGACGCGCGCGGCGGGCAGCAGGTTCAGGAATCCCACGACCAAGCCGAGGCCCGCCCGCAGCCCGGGCACGACCGCGACATCGCCGAGCAGGCGGTCGCCGTTGGCCGGCTCCAGCGGGGTGTCGACCGTGACGTCGCGCGTCGGGAGGTCGCGCGTGGCCTCGATGGCGAGGATCGCGGCGGCCTCGTGCATGGCGCGGCGGAACGCGCCGTGGGACGTGGCGCGGTCACGCAGGACGACGAGGCGGTCGGCGAGCACGGGGTGCTCGACCACGGTGAGCCGTTCGGGCATGCGCGCGATCCTCGCACGTCGCCCGGCGGGGTGGCCTGCCGCCGCACCCACTAGGTTGCAGCGACATGGCCGAGCCCCGTCGCAACGTCGAGCTCAAGGCCCGCGACGCGGACCCGGCGAGTTCGCTGCAGCGCTGCCGCTCGCTCGGCGCCGAGGACCGCGGCGAGCTGCGCCAGCGCGACACCTACTTCGGCGCGCCGCACGGCCGGCTGAAGCTGCGCGAGCAGGAGCCCGGCGGGGCCGAGCTCATCGCCTACGACCGCGCCGACGCGACGCACGCCCGCGAGAGCCGCTACCGGCTCGTGCCCGTCGCGGACCCCGCGGCGCTGCGCGAGGCGCTGGACGCGGTGCTCGGCACCCGGGTCGTCGTCGACAAGCGCCGGCGCCTCTTCCTCTGGGAGGGCGTGCGGATCCACCTCGATCGCGTCGAGGGCCTGGGCGACTTCGTGGAGCTCGAGGGCGTCGCCGCGGACGGCTCGGACCTGTCGCGCGAGGCGGAGCTCGTGGCGCGGCTGCGCGGGGAGCTCGGGATCGCCGACGACGCGCTCGTCCCCATCGGCTACGCCGACCTGCTCGAGGGCGCCGCGGGTGGCGACGCCGCGGACGACGGCGCCGAGGCGCTGCTGCGCGCCGCCGAGGGCGCGATGCGCCACGCCCACGCGCCGTACTCGCGGTTCCCGGTCGGCGCCGCGCTGCGCACGCCGGACGGCCGGATCTTCGTCGGCGCCAACGTCGAGAACGCCGCCTACCCGCAGGGCCAGTGCGCCGAGGCGTCGGCGATCGGCGCGCTCGTGGCCGCGGGCGCGCGCGAGATCGCGGAGGTCGCGATCGTCGCCGAGCGCATGGACATCTGCCCGCCGTGCGGCGGCTGCCGCCAGCGGCTCGCCGAGTTCGCCAGCGCGGACACGCCGGTCCACCTCGGGCGTCCCGACGGACCACGCCAGACCATGACGGTGGGCGAGCTGCTGCCGCTGGCGTTCGAGCTGGACCCTCCCGCATGAGCCACGCCGAGGCCGCGGCGGTGATGAACGAGCGCTCGGGCCTGCGCCCGCGCGTGGGCGTGGTGCTCGGGTCGGGGCTCGGTGCGGTGGCCGACGCCGTGGCGGACGCCACCACGATCGACTACGCGGAGCTGCCCGGCTTCCCGCGGCCGAGCGTGGCCGGCCACGGT
>JAXDHC010000254.1:0-3311 GCA_034664705.1 Solirubrobacteraceae bacterium | reverse complement strand
CTCGGCGGCGCGCGCGTGGCGGACCTGCGCGGCGCGCTGCCGCAGCGCGAGCGCGGCGCGGAGTTCGTCGTCGTGCTCGTGTCGCAGGCGTTCGACGGCGTGCCGTGGCTGGAGCGCGTCTACCAGGCCGGCAGCCTGTGGGACGCCGCGGAGATGGGCGACACCGCCGACGTGCACTGCTACACGCCGCCGGAGTTCGCGCGCAAGGTCGAGGCGCTCCCGGCGGTCCGCCGCGCCGCCGACAGCGGCATGGCGATCTTGCGGTAATCCGCACAATCGCCTCGCCGCGTGACATGTCGGCGGTACGGTTGTCGTCACGGACGTCGCCATGACACCGCTGCTGTCATCCGCTCTGCTGCGAGCGCAGACCGACGAGCGTCTCGTCGCACTCGCCGCGTCCGGTCACGATCGCGCCTTCGAGGCCATCGTCGAGCGCTACCGGCGGCCGCTCCTGCGCTACCTGCGCCGCATGCTGTCCGACACCCTCGCCGAGGACGTCGTGCAGGCGACGTTCATCAACGCGTGGTCGTCGCTGCACACGGGCACCGAGGTCCGCGACCTGCGCCCGTGGCTGTATCGCATCGCGCACAACTCCGCGATCAATGCGCTGAAGAAGGTCGGCGAGGCGATGGAGGAGCTCCCCGAGTCGATCGGCGGCCTGCACAGCGAGCCGGAGGCCGAGCTCGAGCGCCGCGACGAGATCCGGCGCGCGCTGAACAGCATCGCCGCCCTGCCCTCGCGCCAGCGGGCCGCGCTCCTCGCCGTCGCCGTCGAGGGCCGTGCCCACGCCGACGTCGCGGCGGAGCTGGGGCTCACCGACGGCGCGGTCCGCCAGCTCGTCCACCGCGCGCGCAGCGCCGTCAGGACGGCGGCGACCGCGATCACCCCGATGCCGCTGCTGCACGCCGTCGCCGCGTCGGCCGGCGACTCGACGCTCCAGCGCGTCGCCGAGGTCGCCGCCGGGGCGGGAGGCGCCGGCGCGGCGTCGCTCTCGCTCAAGGCGGGCGCGGCGGCGGTGCTCGCCACGGGGGCGCTCGTCACGGGCGGCCCCGACGTGGCGCACATCGTCTCGCCGCCGGCGCGGACGGCGCCGGCGAGCCCCGAGCCGCAGACGGCCGCCCCGCGCTCACCGTCGTCCGGGCCGGGCGGTGGCGCGTCGTTCGCCTCGGTGACCACGGGCACGCGCTCCGGACCGAGCGGCGCGAGCGGCACCGGCGCGGGCAGCGCCGGGCGCGAGGCGCGCGGCGAGCGCCGGCGCCGCCGCGGGCGCGACGCGGATCGCCGCGGGCCGTCGGACCGGTCGGGACCGCGCCACGGCGCGACGCCGGCCGCCGGCCACAGCGGACGGCCCCACCCCGCGGCCGACGGCGACGAGCACGCCGACCGCGGCCCCGGGTCGCAGGGCGGTCCGGGCGACGACGGCGACGAGCTGGGCGGGATCAACGGCCGCGGCAAGTCGGTCTCCGGGGGCGCGGGCGGCGACCCGGGCGGCGGGGGAGCGAGCGGGGGCGGCGGCGACGTCGTCATCCCCACGGCCGGCGGGCCACCCAAGGACCGCAGCGGGAGCGGCGTCGTGGGCACGCCTCCGACGCCGGCAGGCGACGGAGGCCCGGGCGGGAGCGGCTCGGGCTCGGGCGGGTCGGGCGGGTCCGGCGGCGGGTCCGGCGGGGGCCCTTCGACGGCCGCGGCGCAGGTCCCGGCGCCCCCCGCGAGTCCGGCGCCGACCGGCGCGGCGGCCGAGGTCGACAGCGGCGGCTCCGGCGGCGGGAGCGGCGCGAGCGGCGGCACCAGCGGCAGTGGCGGCAGCGGCTGAGCCGGCGCTCAGCGGCCGCGTTCCAGCCAGCCCTCGATGAGCCGCCGGGCGATGGCGAGCCGCGGCGGCACCTCGAGCTCGCCCTCACCGGCCACCGCGCGCGCGAGCTCGCCGCGCGAGAACCAGCGGACGTCCTCGAGCTCGCGGTCGTACGGCTCCGGCGTGCCGCCCACGTAGGCGGCCTCGAAGCCGAGCATGAGCGACGCCGGGAACGGCCACGGCTGCGAGGAGCGGTAGCGCACGTCCGTCACGGTCACGCCCGCCTCCTCGCCGATCTCGCGCGCGACGGCCTCCTCGAGGCTCTCGCCCGGCTCGACGAAGCCGGCGAGCGCGGAGTAGCGCCGCGGCGGCCAGCCGGCCTGGCGGCCGAGCAGGACGCGGTCGTCGTCGTGGACGAGCGTGATCACGACGGGGTCGGTGCGCGGGTGGTGCGTGGCGCCGCAGCGCGGGCACACGCGCACATGGCCGGCCTCGGCGACGGTGGTCGGCGCGCCGCAGTTCGCGCAGAAGCGGTGTGCGCGGTGCCACGACAGCAGGGCGCTGGCGTGGGCCAGCAGCCCCGCATCGGGGTCGGTCGCGTCGGCCGCGACGTCTCGCAGCCCGCGAAGGCGCGCGTCCGGCCGGAGCGCGAGCGCACGCTCGAGCCCCGGGTCGACGGCGAACACCGCCCCCGCGCGGTCGACGCCGAGCAGCACCGGCTCGGCGCCGGCGACGTCGGCCAGCGGCACGAAGGCCGGGCGGGTCCCGTCCTGGACCAGCACCCCGTCGCTCGTCGCCACGACCGCGCGCGACGCCGGGTCCGCCAGGCGCTCGGCCAGCCATGCGGCGTCGGTGCGCCGCGGCGCCACGCGGTCGAGCGGACCGCCCGCGAACGTGTTGACGCCAGGCACGCGACGACGTCCGGCCGCTAGGAGACCGGCTCGAGCAGGAGCGAGAGGTCCAGGGCGGGCGCCGAGTGCGTCATCGCTCCCACCGAGACGAAGTCGACGCCGGACGCGGCGATCTCGCGGATGGTCTCGAGCGTCACGCCGCCGGAGGCCTCGAGCTCGGCGCGGCCGTCGACCCGCGCGACGACCTCGCGCAGCTGCGCCGGCGTCATGTTGTCGAGCAGGAGCCGCGGCGCCCCGGCCGCCAGCGCCGCGTCGACCTCGCCGAGGTCGCGGCACTCGACCTGGAGCGGCACGTCGGGCGCGGCGGCCCGCGCCGCCTCGACGGCCTGCGCGACGCCGCCGGCCATCGCGGCGTGGTTCTCCTTGATGAGGATGACGTCGTAGAGGCCGGCGCGGTGGTTCGTGCCCCCGCCGGCGGCGACGGCAGCCTTCTCGAGATCGCGCAGGCCCGGCGTCGTCTTGCGGGTGTCGAGCACGCGCGCGCCGGTGCCCTCCACGGCGCGGACGTAGCGCGCCGTCAGCGACGCGACGCCAGACAGGCGCTGCAGGAGGTTCAGCGCGGTGCGCTCGCCGGTCAGCAGCGCCGCGGCGCCGCCCTCGATCTCGAC